>JAFRJH010000139.1 GCA_017432385.1 Kiritimatiellia bacterium | reverse complement strand
GCCCGCGCCAAAGCCCGCGCCAGCCAAACCGGCCTCGTCCTCCGCTCCTTCGCGCGCAGTTCGCCCCTACCGCGAAAGCGCGAACAAGCCGTCCTACTCGGCACCTTCGCGCGCGGTGCGCCCGTACCGCGAGAGCGCGGGCAAGTCGTCGCATACGGGGCCGTCCCGCGCCAGAAGGGAATACCGCGGAGGCGGCTCGTCAAAGTCCAGGAAATGACGTGGCCGGCCGTCACTCGTACCTGAGGGCGATTATGGGGTCGAGCTTCGACGCGCGGATGGCGGGATAGATGCCGAAGCCTATGCCGACGCCGACGGAGATGCCGAAGGAGAGCGCGAGGCTCATTGGCGTCACGACCGTCGGCATGCCGGCGACATGCGTGACGACGAACGGGATCGCCACGCCCAGGGCCATGCCGATCATGCCGCCGATCACCGAGAGCGCGAGCGACTCGATGAGGAACTGGAGGACGATCTGGAAGCGCCGCGCGCCTATGGCGCGGCGGATGCCGATCTCGCGGGTGCGCTCCGTCACCGACGCGAGCATGATGTTCATGATGCCGATTCCGCCCACGAGGAGCGAGATGCCCGCGATCGCGCCGAGGACGATCGAGAACGTGCGCTTCGTGGCCTCGGCCTCGCGGAGGAGCTGAAGCGGCACGTTCACGGCATAGTCGCGCTTCTTGTGCGACGTCTCGAGTATCCGCTCCAGCGCCCGCGACGTCGCCTCGACCTCGTCCTCGCGCGCCACGTGCGCGATGATCTCGTGGAGCTCCACCTTCTCGCGGATGACCGAGCCCTGCGTCCGGCGGAAGAACATGTCGCCGTAGCGCTGGCGCGCCGCGGCGAGCGGAATGTAGACGTCGGTCTGGCCGTCCGGCGTGGCGGACGCCTCGGCGCCGCCCGACTCGCTGCGGACGATGCCGACGACCTGGTACGTGTTGCGGTCGATGGTGAGAGTCTCGCCGACGGCGTGCTCGTTCGCGAGCAGGCGCCGCGCGCCCCACTCCGTGAGCACCGCCACGGACGCGAACTCGCGTATGTCGCGCGCGTTCATGACGCGCCCGGCGATCACCTCGCGGTCCACGAGCCTGAACCAGTCGTCCGTCGTGCACACGACCCTCAGGTCCAGCGCACGGTCGTGGAACTTGCCGCGCTTGACGAGAGCCTTCACCGGCACGACGGTGTCCACGGACGGGACGGTCGCCGCGATGCGCTCGGCGTCGGAGTAGAGGAGCCCGTAGATGGAGAAGAACGACGCCTTCTTCTGGGAGCTCGCCTCGTCCGGCGGCTTCTTCGACTCCAGCATTATGTTGTGGCTTCCCAGGCGGCGGATCCGCTCCAGCGCGTCGCGCGAGGCCCCTTCGCCGATCGCGAGCATCGCGATGACGCTTCCGACGCCGAAGACGAGGCCGAGCATGGTGAGGAAGCTCCTGAGCTTGTGCAGCAGGAGGTTCTTCACCCCCAGCGACACGTCGCGCCCGAGCCTGGAGACCGCGAAGCTCACCGCATCTCCCTTATGAGCCCGTCGCGCATGACGAGGCGGTGGCCCGCATAGGCGGCGATGTCGTCCTCGTGGGTCACCATCACGATCGTCTTGCCCTGGCGGTTGAGCTCGGTGAAGAGGTTCATGATCTCGACGCTCATCGCGGTGTCGAGGTTCCCGGTCGGCTCGTCCGCGAGGATCACCACGGGGTCCGTCGCGAGGGCGCGCGCGATGGCGACGCGCTGCTGCTGTCCGCCGGAGAGCTGGTTCGGGCGGTGCGACAGGCGGTTCGCGAGGCCCACGTATTCGGCGTACTTCTCGACGCGCCGCCTGCTCTCGTCGTCCGCGACCCCCTGGTAGTAGAGCGGGAGCGCGATGTTCTCCGCGACGGTGAGCTGCGGGATGAGGTTGAAGCTCTGGAACACGAATCCGATGTACTTCAGCCTCACGTCGCTCAGCTCGTCGTCGCCCAGGCGCGAGACCTCGCGCCCGTCGAGCCGGTAGGTCCCCGACGTAGGGCGGTCGAGGCATCCGAGGATCTGGAGCATCGTCGACTTCCCGGAGCCGGAGCTGCCCATCACTGCCCAGAACTCGCCGCGGCGGAAGCGCGCGGTGACGCCCTTGAGCGCATGGACCTTCTCGGCGCCCATGTCGTACACCTTCGTGAGGCCCTCGACCTCGATCGCGTACTCGCCGCCGCCGCTCATTTCGCCTCTTCCGCCGCAGGCTCCTTCGCAAGCTCGGTCTCTGCCCCGCCCACGGAGTCGGACAGCGGGGGCGCCAGCATCACCTCGTCGCCGGCGCGGAGTCCAGAGAGTATCCGTATGAACTTGTTGTTGGCGAGCCCGGTCTCCACGGGGACGCGCTCGCCGCCCGACGCGCCCCGGCGCCAGGCGAACGACGCGCCGGCTATCCTCACCACGCACTGCACCGGGACGTAGAGCGCCCTCTCGTACTGCTCGATGATGATCTCGACCTTGCAGCCCATGCCGTTCTTTATCTCGCCGGCCCCGCCGTCGAGGAGGACCTCGGTCGGATACTCCTTCAGGTCCTGGTTCATCCAGCGCCTCTCGTTGTCCGGCATCGGCGCGATCTTGGAGACGAATCCCGTGAAGACGCGCCCGGGGACGGCGTCGCACCTGACGCGGACCGGCATCCCCGTCGATATGCTCTTCAGGTTGGCCTCGTGCAGGTTTATCTTCGCCGCGAAGGTGTCGGCCGTCGGAAGGCGTATCAGCTCCTGGCGCTCCCAGACCTCCTGCCCCTCCTGGAGCGGCTCGCGGCTGCGGTACGACTCGTTTGCGTACACGACCTGCCCGCTACGCGGCGCGCGGATCGTCGCCTTCGCGATCTGGTTGGTCAGCTTGTCCAGGCGCTGGCGCTGCTTGCGGTACTCGCTCTCCCTCGCCCTCAGGGAGCTCTCGGACTGGGCGATCGCCGACGCGGCCTTCTTGCGCGCCCTGACGAGGGCCATCTCCTTCTGCTTCACGTCGCTCTTGTACTTCGCGAGGTCGCGGCGGTGGGTATAGGTCTCGAGGACCTCCAGCTCGCGCTGGGCGGTCTCCAGCGAAAGCTGGCTGGACTTCCAGCTGAGCCCGTCGCTCTCCAGCTCCGTCTCCGAGATGAAGTTCTCGGCGAAGAGCTTCTTCGACCACTCGTACTTGTCCTTGGCCTGCTTGACCTGCTGCTCCTTGAGCGCAAGCTGCCCCTTCTGGTTCACGAGCTTCGCCGGGTACTCGCCCTCCTGGTACTTCTCGAGGTCCTCCTTCGCGAAGGTGTACGCCTCCTCGGCGAGCTCCACGTCGCTCGCGGACTGGTTCTTCTGGATCTCGAGCGCCTCGCGCGCGACCTCCAGCGCGCTCTCCGCGTTCTGGAGCACGATCTCCTGGTTGTCCTTCTCGTCTATCTTGTCCGAGACGTCGAGCTGCACGAGGAGGTCGCCCTCCTCGACGATGCTCCCCTCGGGGATCAGCGAGATGATCGACGACCGGCCCTGCACCTCGTTCTTGAGGACGATCTGCTGGCTCGGGACTATCTCGCCGAACTCCTCGACGCTGATGACGAGCGGCCCCTCCTGCACCGTCGCGTACAGGTCGCCCGGCCCCTCGCCGCCTCCGCCGCGGACGGATACGAGCGCCACGACCGCGGCGACTGCCGCGAACGCGGCTCCGAATGCAATCGCTTTCTTCTTCATTTTCCGCAATTATACCAAAAATCAGCGTGCTGCGGAAAGTTCCCGGGCGACATCGGGGACGGCGGCGAGAAGACGGCGGGTGTAGTCGCTCCGAGGGGCGGCGAAGACCTCCTCGGCGGGCCCCTCGTCCACGAACACGCCACGCTCCATGACGCAGATGCGGTCGCACACGTTCTTCACGACAGCCAGGTCGTGGGCGATGAGGAGGATGGAGAGCCCCAGCCCGCGCCTCAGGTCCCTGAGGAGGTTGAGCACGCGCGCCTGCACCGACACGTCGAGCGCGGAGACCGGCTCGTCGGCGATCAGGACCTTCGGTCCGCACGCGAGTGCGCGGGCGACCGAGATGCGCTGGCACTGTCCGCCGGACATCTCGCGCGGATACTGGCCGAGCACCGCCTCGGAGAGTCCGACAAGCGACAGGAGCCCCTCCGGCGTGTCCGCGGGCCGCGTCCCAGCGCCGCCGCGTCCGCAGGCGAGCGCCTCGGCGAGGGTCTGCCGCACCGTCATCCGCGGGTTGAGCGACCCCGTGGCGTCCTGGAAGATCATCTGCATGGCCGCGTCCGGCGCCCGTTCGACCGTGCCGGCCGACGGGGCCGCCAGCCCGACAAGGGCCCTTGCGACCGTCGACTTGCCCGAGCCGGATTCGCCGACGATTCCGAGTATCTCGCCCTCGGCGAGCGAGAACGACACGCCCCTGACGGCCTCGAACGAGCCGTACCTCACGCGGAGCCCCGAAACGGAGAGCAGCGCCCCGCGTCCGACATCCGCCGATTCCCTCTTCCCGCCGTCTCCCATCAGCCCGGTCCCGTCCGCTATCTCAGGTTCACGAAAACCGGCTCGTGGTCGGAGAGCCCCTCCGACGACATCACGACCGGACGCTCGTAGCACTCGAAGCCTCGCACCATCACGTAGTCGAGCGCCGTGTCGCCCCACTTCTCGCCGCCGGGGTGCGTGACCCGGTCCTGCTCGGGAAGAAGCTCTATGCAGTTCATGAAGCCGGCCTTCTCGAAGATGTCGAATATCCGCTCCTCCCTGAACTTCCCGTTCCACCTGTCGGCGTTGAAGTCCCCCGCGACGATCACCTTCGCGGCGGGCCTGCCGCGCTTCGGCCGCTCCTGCTCAACGACCTGCTCCACGGCAAGGGTGCGCTTGAGCCTGTTCGTCGCGGCGATGGCGTCGGACGTCTGGCCGTAGTTGGACTTGAGATGGACGGCGTACACCTCCGCCGTGACGGAGGGCGAAACGACGACGCGCGCGTGCGCATATCCGCGGGGCGGCGTGTTCGCCCAGCTGTTCTTCCAGCGGCTCCAGTTCGCCTCGACGACGGGAAGCGTCGTCGCTATGACGTCCTGCTGCTGGTCGAATCGGTCGCGGCGGCGGTAGCCGGAGACCACGGCCAGCCTGAGATTCGGACGTCCGATCGCCGCGAGAAGCGCCTTCGCCTCCTCCTCGCCGCGTATCTCGTTGAAGCAGAGCACGAGGTCGTTCGTGCCGGAGGGGTCGGCCCTGTCGAGCCCGCGCCTGAGCATCTCGCCCGCGCGGCGGATAGTCCGCGCCTCCTTCTTCGCGTCCGCGCGGTGCTCTGCCCTCCCCGACGGGAACCATTCCCCGTTCCAGGTGCCGACCGTCAGGGCGGCGAGGAGGAGTGCGCACGCGAAGTTCATCCTATCGGCTTTATCGTCGGGGCCGGAGGCTTGTTGTAGACGCGGGAGTACGGCGGAACGGACGAGATCAGCCAGACGCTGCCCCCGATCTCGGAGTCGTGGCCGACCGTCGTGTCGCCGCCGAGAACAGTCGCGTTGGCGTATATCACGACGTTGTCCTCGATGTTCGGATGCCTCTTAAGGCCCTTCACCAGCGCGCCGCTCGCGTCCTTCTCGAACGAAAGCCCGCCGAGCGTCACGCCCTGGTAGAGGCGCACGTTGCGCCCGATCACCGTCGTCTCGCCGATGACCACGCCCGTGCCGTGGTCGATGAAGAACCGCTCGCCTATCGTCGCGCCTGGGTGTATGTCTATTCCGGTCTTCGAATGCGCCAGCTCCGACATCACGCGCG
>JAFRJH010000138.1 GCA_017432385.1 Kiritimatiellia bacterium | reverse complement strand
TCATGAAGATGCAGCCGCCGTGATATGACATCGTGCCACCGGTGCCGTCTATGAAGCAGCCGTCCACCGTGCCGCCCGTCATGTAGACGCCGCCGCCGCTGCCGCGTGTGACGCCGTTGGCGAGGATGGTGCAGTTCGTGACCGTTCCGCCGGTCATGTAGATTTCGCCGCCCTCGTAGCCGTCGCCGTTGGAAAACGTGCACGAATCTACGAGACCGCCGGACATCCAGATGTTGGCGCCGTACTTATCGCCCTCGTTGTAGGAGATGCCGCCGGTGACGGTGCAGGCGCGGATCGTTCCCTTGACGAGGCAGACGTTTCCGCCGTGGTTCTTGCCTTCGCCGCCGGAGATCAGGCAGTCCACGACGAGCGCGCCGTCGCTGTTGACGAAGAGGTTGCCTCCGGAGTACTTGTCTCCGTTGCCGTAGGTCTTGCCGTCGCGGAGCACGCAGTTCGTGACCGTTCCGCCGGACATCTCGATCGCGCCGCCCTTGTCGGCCTTGCTGATGTCCGTATTGCCGACGACGGTGACGTTCTCAAGCCACGAGTTTGCCGCCATGCGGAGCGTGCGGTATGATCCTTCCGACTGGATGACGACTTCGTCGCGGCTTGCGCCGGTGCCGATGAGCTTCGCCTTGAGATTTGGGCCCCACTGGGTCGTGGTCGTGTACGTGCCGCGTTCGGCGTATATGACATCGTAGTCATTCCCTGCCGCGGCAATCGCCTCGTCGAGGGATGCGTACACCGTGGCGCCATCCGGAGCACCATCGTATGTGCCGTCTGATGCGACGTAGTAGTCTGCGGCGCTGGCGCTGGCGGCGAGCGCGCCTGTGAAGAGAACGGACAGTAACTTTTTCGTGGCTATCATGGTTTTCTCCTTATGACGCCAACAGTATAGCATAATCCAACAGACGTCTACATCCAAAACCGCACTAAAAAACAAACCAAAACCGAACTTTGCGCTTGCAGTTAAAGTTTCCACGATGATATAATAGCGACGAATGGACACGGTTCTCTTCATTACCGATCTCAACTCTGGTTCGCGCATTCCGGAACTCGCCGGCGCGCGCGACGCGGCCATGGAGTTCGACTGGCATGTCGAAGAGATCGAAGTCCAGCGCCTCGAGCAGCCGATCGGGGAGATCCTTCGGTACTGGCGCCCGGTCGGATGCATCCTCGAAGGCTCGTCCAACCTGCTGCCGCCGAAAAGCGCATTCGGGAAAATCCCCACGGTGCACATAGACCCGAGCGACAGGGACATGGAGGACAAGCGGATATTCTCCGTGGAGAACGACGACGCGGCGATTGCCGAACGCGCGCACCGCGAGCTGTCTCGCACGGACTGCGCGTCGTTCGCGTTCGTCGGGTGGAGCCGCCGCGTGATGTGGAGCCGCCGCCGCAAGGACAGGTTCGCAGAGGCAGTCTCTGCCACCGGCGGGAAATGCCATCTGCTCGAGGACCCGTGGACGCTCGGCAACAAGAACGACTTCGTGGTACGCCTCAAGCCCTGGATAAAATCGCTCCCCAAACCCTGCGGGATATTCGCCGCGAACGACAACATCGCGTCCGTGGTGATCGACGTCTGCAGGGAACTGAAGATTTCCATCCCAGGCGACATCGCACTCGTCGGCGTCGATGACGATCCGACGGTGTGCGACAACACGCACCCGTCCCTGACAAGCATACGCCCCGATTTCCGCAGAGCGGGCGCTCTCGCCGTGCAGCTCCTCGCGCGGCGCATCGCAGGCGGGAAGTCCGCCCAGCCCGAACGCCTCGAATACAAACCGGTATGCACGACCTCGCGTCTCTCCACGCGCCGGCTCTCCGTAGTCGGCAAGCGCGTCGCCGACGCACTGGACCTCATCAGGCGCGAGGCATGCTCGGGCCTTAAGGCCGCGGACGTCGTCAAGGCAATGGGCGTCACCGAGCGACTCGCCGAAACGCGCTTCAAGAGCGCGGTCGGACACCGCATCACCGAGGAGATCGCGAACGTCCGCCTCGAGTACGCGCTTGAGCTCCTAAGGGACCCCAAGCAGGGAATCACGCCCATTGCGAACTTATGCGGATGGGATTCGGACGCCTACTTAAAGCGGCTCTTCAAGAAGCGGTTCGGAATGACCATGCGCGAATGGCGCGAGGCAAACATGGAGACTGCGCAATGAACACGATGCTCTCGCTCCAGCGCCTCGCGCTTCCGCTCACCTTCGCGCAGCTCGCCTTCGCCGCGAACACGTTCGTCACCAGCCTGTTCCTCTCCCGCTCTTCGACGACCGCACTGCACGCGTCCCTGCCGGGCTCGATGCTCGCCGTCGCCGTCTCGTCGCTCGCGATTTCCGCGCTCGGCTACTCGGGAACCGTGTTCGCCGACAGGCACGGATCCGGCGACACGCCCGGCGCGCTCGCAGCGTTCCGCTCCGCCCTCGTCCTCGCGGCGCTGTCGATCCCGTACTTCATCCTCGCCGCGCCATTCGGGCACGCGCTCCTTGGCGTCTTCAACACCGCGCCGGAGGTCCTCGCCGCGGAATCGGCGTACTACGACGTCCTTCTCGCGAACGGATACTTCACAATGCTCGCGGCCGTGCTCGGCGGATACTTCACCGGACAGGGAAAGACGCGCTTCGTCGGAGCGGTGACAGTGTTCGGCTTCCTGGTCAACATGGCCATCGTGCCGGTATTCATCAACGGACTGTTCGGCGTGCCGACAAGCGGAATCCGGGGCGCCGGATGGTCCGCGACGATTTCGCACATCATCCCGTGCATAATTCTCGCAATCGCGATCCGCCTGCGTCCGCTCGAATGCAGGGCGCGGCAGATTTGCCGCGCCGACTTCCGCACGCTCCTCTCGCTCGGCATCCCGAACGGCGTCCGCGCCGTGATAGACATCGGCGGATTCTTCGTCTTCGCCGCCGTCCTCGCGGAGTGCGATGGCGCGGCGGTCGCGGCGAGCACCGCGGCCTTCGCCGTGAACGGAATCTACCAGGCGCTTCCGCAGGGACTTTCCCAGGCGCTCGAGATCATGACCGCTCGCGCGGCGCGGGAAAACAGGAGCGCGCTTCTCGCCCCGGCCCTCAGGCTCGTTGCGATCCACGCGCTCGCGTTCATCGCGGTGCTCTCCGTCTCCGGACGCGAACTCCTCGACGCCTTCGCGTCGAAGGGAGACGCTTCATTCGCGGACGGATTCTCCGCCACAGCGAAGACGCTGGTCCTCATCCTGTGCGCAAAGGCCGTTTTCGAGTCCGCAGTCCAGGTGCTTCAGGCCTACCTTCGCGGACGCGGCGAAACCGCCGCGGTCTTCCGCATCCAGTGCGCGACGTCGCTTCTCTTCTGGATTCCGCTGTTCCTTGCCGTGAGGGCCTTCTCCCCGGGCATCCCGGCCTACTGGCTCACGATGCTCGCGTCGTCGGCCCTCGCCAGCGCGGCGCTGTTCCTCACTCAGTCTCGCCTTCTGAGCGCGCCTCGGACTCCACGACGACCTTGAGGAAGCGGCGGCGCGCAAGCGCGACCGTCGCGTCAAGTTCGCCCTTCGTCCCGCTCGCAAGGTACTGCGACGCGTCGAAGTCGACGGACGACACATACCCCATCTTCGAGGAAAGGTTCTCCGAACCGAAGACGTGTATGAACTTCGTGTCCACCGGCAGCGCGAGCTCGTTGCCCTTGCCCGGGTCTATGCGGATGCGCATGCGTCCCGAGGCGGGGTCGAATCCGACGATGCTGATTGTCGGCATCGCGTACGTTCCCACCACGGCGCCCTTCAGCCCGCCCGAAATGCGCGGCGCGATGCCCATCCAGGCGGAAAGCGCGATGGCGCCCTTCGGTCCCGTGATCTGAAGGCTGTCCCCCGCTCCGAGGCGGTCCGACACAAGCTCGCGGATGCGGTCCTTCACCTCCGCGGAAAGCTCCTCCGTGTCGCATTCAACCGCGAGAACGGACGCCTGGGCGAACGTGACGCGCGCACGCTCTCCGTTGCGCACCGCTACCGTAACAGTCGCGCCAGCGCCGAACGCCTTCGTCTCGGACGCGATCTGCGCGCCGCCTGCGGCGAAACGCTCGACAGTGACCTGCATGTCTGAATCAAGCGTGAAGTCAGCGGTGTGAGTGCACTCGAAGACGCAACCTTCCTCGACGACGCTCACGCCGCGGTCGGTGTAGGTGACGGAGCCGGAGGTCTTGCGCCCGGTGACGCAGTCGGCCTCGACTTCGACGAAGCCAGTGCCCCTCGGATCGGATCCGTCCATCATGCGGAACTCGACGTGTATGCCCGTGACGTTCTCCGCGATGTACTCCGCACTCTTAGGCGCAAGGCGCAGGAAGAGGTGCCCCGAGGAGTTGGAGCCGCCCATCTTCACGGCGGAGGTCCATCCGCTCGCGTCGTCGTATCCGTCGCGTCCGCAGTCGCCCGTCGGAACGCCGGTATCGCCGCCAGCGATGTCGCGCCACGCGCCGTTCACCTGCACCTGCACTGAGCGCACGTACATTCCGTCGTGCTTCCCGTCGTCCCAGAGCGAGCGAATCGTCAGCGACTTGAGCGTCTCTCCGCCGAGGGGGAACCAGAGGTGAGAGTAGTCGCCGAGTCCGACGACGTCCGCTGCGGTCTTCGCGGACGGAATGTATCCGTCGGTCAGCGAGGCGACGTCGTTCGCGAGAGTGTCGCCGGCGAAGTACGAGAGGTTGTCCGTCGAAGTGCGCGCGCCGAAGAGGCCGTTTTCGGCGGACGGGACCCAGGCCGCGGGGTTGTAGCTGCCGTACTCCCAGGCGAGGTCGTCGAGGTCGCAGATTCCGACGGGGAAGTCCAGGTTCCAGATGACGGCAGGATTGTTGCGGTAGTCGATGAAGGTGTTGTCGCGCTCCGTGAGCGACGTGCGCGCATACGCGCCCTCCTCGCCGATTGAGATCATGACGCGGTTGGCGGCAGTCTCGGACTGGACAAACCTGCAGCCCGTAATCGTGACGATGCCGCCGTTCGGGCAGTTCAGGAGATAGCTGGAGCGCCCGTCGTGTCCGTCGTCGAAGACGCAGCCCTCGACAGTCGTCCTGTGCGCGCGGCTCTTGAGGTTGTGTCCGATCCACGCATGGTCGGAAACGCAGTTGCGGAAGACAAGCTCCTTTATCTCGCCGATGTATGCGTTGTGCGTCCTGCCCTCATCGCCGCCCCATTCTGCACGGTTTCCGTTTGCGCGTAGGACGCAGTCCTCGATGGTCATCGTCGCGTTGGGAAGCTTTCCGCAGAGGATGCCGTTCTGGCTGCCGGTAAACGAGCAGTTCCTGATCGTCACGTCTCCGTCCGCCTCATAGCGAAGCCCCGCGCCGTTTCCGCCTGCGTCCGCAGGGATGCGCGCGTTGCGGAAAGTTATGCCCTCGACGGTCCAGCCGGTAGCGGTGATGACCCAGATGCCCTTCCATCCGGCAATGTGCGGATGGGCATTGTCGCCGTAGTACTGCGCGTCGAAAGCGCTCGCGTCGAGGATCGTCTTGTCTATGCCGGCGCCGCGGATCGTGATGTTCGGCGTGTCTGGGCAGTAGATCGTGTCGTCCGTCCAGACGCCCTCGTCGATGACGATCGTGTCTCCGTCCTGCGCGGCGTTGATCGCCTCGGACGGCTTCTTGTACTTCTGGTTCGCGCCGACGTACAGCACTCGCGCGACGTGCTGCTCGACGTTGACGAGCGTCACGCGTGCACGCTCCCCGGCGCGGACGTAGACCGTCTTTGCCTCGCCGGCGGTCCAGTTCTCCGTCGCGGACGAGGTCGTCGCGCCGTCGGCGCCGATTCTCTCGACAAGAACTTCCTGATCCGAGTCGAGCGTGAACTCTGCGGGATGAGCGACGAGGAACGAGCGCCCAGACTCCACCACGGTAACGCCGCGGTCGGTGAAGGTGGCAGTCCCGGAAGTCTTGCGTCCCGTCACGCAGTCCGCCTCGATTTCGGCAAATCCCGTTCCGCGCGACTCGTATCCGTCCATGATGCGGAATTCCACTTCTATGCCGGTGACGTTCGACGCAATGTACTCCTCCGTCTTCGGCTTCAGGTGCAGGAAGAGATGTCCGGAGGAGTTGGATCCGCCAAGCTTCACGGCCGAGGTCCATCCGCTCGCGTCGTCGTATCCGTTGCGTCCGCAGTCGCCCGTCGGAACGCCGGGCGCGTCCTCTCCTGCGATGGCGACCCACTTCCCGCCGATCTGGATACGGACGTTGCGGACGTACATTCCGTCGTGCGTGCCGTCCTCCCAGAAGGAGCGGATCGTCAGGGACTTCAGCTTTTCGCCGTTGAGGGGAAACTTGAGGTGCGAGTAGTCGCCGAGTCCGACGACGTCCGCGGAAGTCATCGTCGTCGGGATGTTGCCGTCCGTGAGCGCGGCGACGTCGTTGGCGAGCCTGTCGCCCGCGAAGTACGAAAGGCTGTCGGTCGACGTCTGCACGCCGAAGAGCGCATTCTCCACCGACGGCTTCCATTCCGACGGCTCGTAGCTGCCGTACTCCCACACCGGCGTGTCGTTGAGCCCCTCGGTGAACTCGAGCCTCCAGATCGTGCCGCCGCGGTAGTCCGTGAACGTGTTGTCGTGCTGGATTAGCTTCGTCATCGCGTACGCGCCCTCCTCGCCGATCGCGATCATCACTCCGTTCGCCGCCGTCTCCGCCTGGACGAACGTGCAGCCCGTGATCGTCACGACGCCGCCGTTCGGGCAGTTCAGGAGATAGCTGGAACGCCCGTCGTGTCCGTCGTCGAAGACGCAGTTCTCGACCGTCGTCTTGTACGCGCGGCTCTTGAGGTTGTGTCCGATGCAGGCATGGTCGGAGATGCAGTCGCGGAAAATCAGCTCCTTGATCGCGCCGATGTAGATGTTGTGCGTGTAGCCACACTCGCCGAGGTTCCATTCGGGATGGTTGCCGTTGTCGCGGAAGAGGCATCCCTCGACGATCATCGTCGCGTTCGGGAGCGCGCCGCAGAGGATTCCGTTCTGGTTGCCCGTGAACGAGCAGTTGCGGAACGTCACGTCGCCGTCTGCCTCGTATCGGATTCCCGCGCCGTTGCGTCCGGCGTCCTCGGGAATGCGCGCGTTGCGGAACGTGATGCCCTCGACGGTCCAGCCGGTGGCTGTGATGACCCAGATGCCCTTCCAGCCCGCGATGTGCGGATGGTCGGGATCGCCGTAGTACTGCGCGTTGAAGTTGATCGCGTCGAGAACGGTCTTGTCGATGCCCGCGCCGCGGATCGTGATGTCCGGCGTCTTCGGACAGTAGATCGTGTCATCCATCCAGACGCCCTCGTCGATGACGATCGTGTCGCCGGCCTGCGCGGCGTTGATCGCCTCGGAAGGCTTCTTGTACTCCTTGTCCGCCCCGACGCAGAGGACGCGGCCGGAAGGCCCTTCGGGGCCATCGCCGGAAACCGCGGGATCAGCAAGCGACTCGGCCGCGCAGCACGTGCTGCCGATCATGAGAGCCGCCGCAAAGGCCTTTACCGATTTTTTCATACAGCACTCCTTATCGATTTGTGCGAAGTTCCGTCATGCCGACATCTGGCCGGCGGGGACGTTTGCGCAACGGCAAAAGTCGGGGCCGGCCTCCTGCAGCTGACGGCGGGGATTTTACCAAAAGGACAGAATGCGCATAGGAAATTACGCGCAAAATAAAACGGAAATCCGGCGCTGCGGAATCAACGGCCAGCGGGGGCGAGGGTCAGGCCCTCGTCCCCGCTTCGGCTGTTCCAGCGCAGCATCCGTCCAGCGAGACGGCCAATGCCATGGCAAAGCCCCGCTCGGATTGGGCTTGAATTGGAATGGCTACTTCACCTCGGCCTCGAACGGGCCGAGCGGAAGACCGGAGTCCGCGAAGAGCCCGCCGATCCACGGCTTCTTGTAGAGGTAGCGGACCTTCATCGGCTTCTCGACGCCGTCCGCGGCGAGCATGAGATCCCTGCCCTCGACGACGCCGTTCGTCTTCCATCCGGTCTTCTGCTTCGCACCCTTGTTGGCGTTGACGATGTAGGCGGTCTTCCACTGCCCGTCGGGCCCTGCGATCTCGAACCCGTAGTCGACGCCCCAGTCCTTGGCGTAGTAGCGCCAGCCCTTCGCGTCGTAGAAGGCGAGGATGAGCCGCCCCTCCTCGGAGCAGACGCCCTTGAGCGTCGGCGAGTCGGCCACGATGTCCGTGAAGCCGTAGTCGCGGGCGAGTGCGAGCGCCGCGAGGCGGCGGCCGAGGATGCCCTTCTCGTTCGGATGGATGTCGAAGGAGTTGCCGACATCGACCGCGACCGCCATGCCGGCGTTCTTCTCCTCGGCGGCGAACTGGGCCTGCGCGAGCTGGATCTTGAACCAGCTGCCGCTGAACGGCGCGAGCTGCACGAAGTAGAGCTTGAGTCCGGGGTTCTCGAACTTCCTCGACCAGCCGTCGTAGAGAGCGTGCATCTTGGCGCAGTAGAGATGCGGCTCGCCCGCGTTGTGGCAGCCCTGGTACCAGATGAAGCCGCGCATCGACATCGGGCACCACGGCTCGACCATCTCGTTCCAGAGCACCGTCGGCTGCTGCTGCGGCGCGCTGATCGGCCCGCGCTTGAGTCCGTCGTTCCACCCGTCCTTGCCGACGACCTTCCAGGCGACGGTGTCCTTAAGCTCCCCCTCGTGTCCCGCGTAGCCCTCGCGCGGCGTCCACGCGTCGATGTTGGTGCCGCCCCAGTAGGAGCCTACGATGCCGACGGGGACGTCGAGCTCGGAATAGAGGTTGAGCGCAAAGTAGACGCCCATCGCCGAAAAGCTCCGTCCGCGCAGGTTCTCCGGCGTGAACTTCTTCCACTCCACCTTGTACGCCGCCTTCTTCTTCGGGGACGCGCTCCAGCGGTAGTTGGAGGCGTACGAGAAGCGGACGAACGGCTTGTGCGTCATCTGCGCGACGAGAAGCCCGTCGCGGTCGCTGAAGTGCGGGTTGCCGCCCACGAGCGGCATCTCCGTGTTGGACTGTCCGCAGCAGTACCAGACCTCGCCGACCAAGACGTCCGAGACGGACTTCTCGCCGGACGGCGCGGACGCCTTGAGGACGCGGCCCTCCTTCGAAGCCGCCATCTTCGGCAGGCGGACGAGCCACCGGCCCTCGCCGTCGGCCTTCGCGCCTGCGGTCGCGCCCGCGAACGACACCTCGACCTGCTCGCCCGCCTCGGCCGTTCCCCACACGGCGACGTCCATGTCGCGCTGAAGCACCATTCCGTCCGCGAACGGCGAGCCGAACTCGACCGCGGCCGTAGCCGCCGACGACACAACCGCGGCCACCGCGGCCGCCATGACGCATCTCACATTGCTGTTCATTTCACTGACTCCTTATTGCGTGCCTGTTCACTTGCGCTTTGCGGACGGCCTGCCGAAGCGGGCCTCCAGAAGCTCCGCCATCGTCTGGGTCGGGACCTTCCGGTCGGCCAGAAGCCCGGCGAAGCGGTCGGTCTTCTCGAACCACTCCTTCATGCCTCCGGAGAGGTTCATGGCCCACATGTGCGAGAGGCGGACGTGGTGCTTCCCGGCGGCGAGGCTCTTCTGTATCTCGTCGACAAGGCCTTCCGGCGTGTAGTCCTTGCCCTGGTCGAAGAACACCATCTTGTCGTAGCCGGTCGACCAGCGGTTCTCGCCCTGCCTGGCGTTGACGTGCGAATCGGCCCCGATGTATCCGAACTCGCGTCCATAGACGCGTTCCAGGCTCTTCCAGTCGACGCCGGGTTCCCATCCGCCGGGCCTCACCCATATGGTCGGCCGCGGCAGGCCGAAATGGTCGAAGCGCTCGCGCGAGATGCCCGCGAGCTCCCGGAGCACGTCGTCGCACGGCTGGGTGGCGGCCGGGCTGTAGACGACGACCTCGCAGTCGTCCATGTCGATCTTCTCGGCAAGGGGACGCTTCCACATGTCGAGGACCTCGAACGCGTCGCCCTTCGGCTTGAGGCCGTAGACGCCGTCCCGGCCCTTCAGCCCGACGAACCTGCAGTAGACGATCTTCTTCGCGGACGGGTCCGCGAATGTGAGGATCCCGCCCTTCACGCCGGCGCGGAAACGCCGGTTCTCAGGATGGGCGGGGTCGACCTCGCACTTGAACAGGACCTTCATCTCCTTCTCGTCCGCCTCCTGGACAAACGGCTTCGACTTCACCCTGTCGAAGGCCGCTCGGTCGTGGTAGGTCGCCTTGTAGAAGGCGTGGTTGGGCAGGTGGTCCATGATGAGGTGGCCGCGGTCGGACAGCTTCTTGAGGCACCTGCCCTGCTCCTCCGACAGAGCGGCGGGGACGACGGCGAAGGACACCTTCACGCCGCGCCGCTCGAAGATGTCGGCGACGCGGAGCCAGTCGGACGCGGAGTGGTTGTCGTCGATGCGCATCGTGAACGCGGGCCCGGCGAAGGCGAGCGGCGCGGACGCCAGCGCGAGCGCAATGGCAAGGAACCTCCCGATGCGCGCGGCCGGGAGGCCGCCCCCCGCGGATTCCGCCGGTGTATGGACGCTGTCAATCATGTTCTGCCTCCTCATTAATGGCTGCATTCTACCAAATTGGCACAGAGCGAATCAAGGCTTCGCATCAGACCGCGAGGGAGAGCAGGCTCTCGACGTCCGCGGCGGACAGCGGGCGGAACCTGCCGAGCGTCTGCCCCTCGGCGAGCCCGAGGTTCGCGGCGAGGCGCGGGATGTCCTCCGCCCTCGCGCCGAGTCCGGCGAACGTCGTGGGCAGGCCGATCGACTCGAGCCACGCGCGGTAGCGCGCTATGCCCTCCTTCGCGACGGCGCGCCCGTCGGGCCCCGGCGCGACGCCCCAGACCCTCTCGGCGAAGCGCGCGAACCTCGCGACATCCGCATCCATGACAAATTCCATCCAGGCCGGCATGACCACCGCAAGGCCCGCGCCGTGGGCGCAGTCGTAGAGGGCGGAGAGCTCGTGCTCAATCCCGTGGCTCGCCCAGTCCTGGACGCGCCCCACGCCGCAGACGTTGTTGTGCGCGAGCGTCCCCGCCCACATCACGTTGGCGCGGGCGTCGTAGTCGCGCCCGTCGCGCATCACCTTGGCGCCCTCGGAGACAACGGTGCGCATCAGCGCCTCGCAGACCTCGTCCGTCACCGCGACGCCGCGCGTTGGGGTGAAGTAGCGCTCGGCTACGTGGGCGAAGATGTCCGCAAGCCCGCACGCCGTCTGGTACGGCGGGAGAGTGAACGTGAACTCGGGGTTCATGACGGCGAAGCGCGGACGCAGCGCGTCGCCGGAAAGCGTCCGCTTAAGGTTGTCCGGCTCGAGGCTGATGATGCTGTTGCAGGAGCCTTCGCTTCCGGCCGCGGCGATCGTGAGCACCGCGCCGACGGGCATCGCCTTCTTGACTACCGGCGGATTGCGGCAGTCCTTGCCGTACGCGTGGTCGCGGAAGTCTCCGTCGTAGACCGCGCCGAAGGCTATCGCCTTGGCGGAATCGATTGCGCTTCCGCCGCCGACGGCGAGGATGAAGTCTATTCCCTCCCGCCGGACGAGGTCTATCCCCTCGCGGACGAGCGCCTCCCGGGGGTTCGGCTTCACGCCCCCGAGCGGGACGTATCCGACGCCCGCGCTCTCCAGCGCGTCCACGACCTTGCCGTACACGCCGTTCGCCTTCACGCTGCCGCCGCCGAAGTGGAGAAGAGCCCTTGTCCCGCCGAACGCGCGGACGAGCTCGCCCGTCCTGCGCTCCGCCCCCCTGCCGAACGCGAAGTGCGTCGGCGACTCGAATTCAAAGTCGTTCATGCCGACATTGTATCAAAAAGAAGGCGAGTCGTGAGTGCCGGATGGACGCAAATCCTCCGCCGCCCGTTCCGCCGGTTCCGGCGCCGCATCCCGCTCAGGCGCGGAAGCCCCGCGCCTTCTGCGCGCTTCCTCGATGATCCTCCCGAGGCGCCTGAGCTCGGCCTCGCGCGGACCGCGGCGCTCGTAGGCGCCGTCAGCCATTGCCCTTCCCCCTGTTGACGAGATAGACGATGCCGACGGCGATGCGCTCGAAATACATGACGGCGGCGAGCACCGGATGCCGCAGGAGCCTGCGCCACTTCCCCTTCTCGACGAACACGCCGACAAATCGGTAGAACGGGGAGAACTGCCTCTTCACCGCGGGATGCCCCTTCCACTTCTCCTGGTAGGCGGCGAAGCTTCTGGTGTAGTACGCCTTCTTCTCGAGCATCCGCTTCAGAGTGAGCCGGCGCTCGTTGTGGACGAGGTGGTTCTTCATCACCTCGCATTTCGCTCCGGACCCGAGGACCCGTATGTCGAGCTCCCAGTCCTCGGGGCCGGCGATGAGCGATTCGTCGTAGCCGCCGGTCCTCTCCAGGACATCGCGGCGGAAGAGCCGCAGCGCGTCTATGCAAGTGCCGTCGTAGAACGAACGCTCGAAGTTCCGCGCCTTCACGCGGATCCCGGACCCGGTCCTGACCTCCGGAATCCAGTACGCGTCGACGCGCGCGCCGTCCGCTCCAGCGGCCCCTGGCGCCGTGACTGCGAGCATCTCCTCCACGAGCTCGCGAGGCAGGATCATGTCCGCGTCGAGGATCACGACCCAGTCCGCCTTAGCCGTCCGCCAGCCGAGGTTGCGCTGCGCCGACCGCTCCGGACCCTTCTCGAGCACCGTTGCGCCGAGCCCGGCGGCTATCCCCCTGGTCCCGTCGGACGAGGCATTGTCCACCACAATGACTTCGACGCGGTCGCGGACCGCGTCGAAGGCATGGATACAGGTGGCGATGTTGTCCGCCTCGTTCCTGGTCGTTATGACGGCGGCTACGCTCATGCCGAACCGTTTCCCGCAGACCGGGCGACCTTACATCGACGGAGGCTGGCCGCCGGGCGCCATCATCGGCATCTGCATGCCGGCGTCGCCGGGGTTGAACATGTCGTTGAGCGTGCCGAGCGCGCCGCCGCTGGAAGTGGCGTCGTACACGTCGATCATCGTGTCGTGGAACACCTCTACGTCGTCGCCGGCGTAGCCGAGCGTGCGGCCGGTCTGGCGGATGAGAGCCGAGCGCTCCTGCTTCGCGATGGGCTCCATCTCCATGCCGATCTGGGCGATCTCGGCAATCGCCGTGAAGTCCGGAACCGTGCCGGGCTGCATCTTGGCCGCAAGCTCCTCGCGCTTCGCGAGCAGCTCCTGGAGACGCTTGTGGTTGGAGCGCTCCTGCTCGGTCATGCCGGAGGTGTCGACCGACTTGAGGAACTCGAGTCGGCCCGCCGCGCGGTTCGCGCGGGCGGCGCGCATCTTCTCGAACACGTCGTGCATCTGCGCGAGTTCCTCGTCAGGCACCTTGCCCTTGAGCTTTTCCATGAGATCGTCGCCGGGCTTGAGCGACATCACCGTATCCGCGAGTTCGTTTGACTCGCCGCCGTCCTTCTTGCCGTCCTTGGCATTCTCGCCCTCGGCGGCCTGCGGACGCTTCGCGGCCATGCGGGCGGCGATTCCCTTCGCCTTCGCGGAGGCGAGCTCGTTCTCGAGCTGCGCGATCTTGGCCTCCGCCTCCTGAAGCTTGGCTGCAAGCGGATTGACCTCCTCCTCAGCCGGCTTCTGCGGCTCTGCGGCGAGCATTTTGGGAACCACGAAACCGAGGACCGCACCCGACAGCGCGGCGATTACCATAAGGAGTACGTTTTTCATAATTGTGGTATTGTATCACATTTGGGCGCGTGCGTGGCAAAAAAACACCCTCGCCGGAAAACCGCGCCCAGATCACGCCGTCAGGCGTTCCAGTCGCCTCACGTAGTCCGCGTAGATCGATCTGGCGTCAAACTCCGCCTCCGCCATGCGCCGCGAGGCCGCGCGCGCCGCGCCGAGCCTGCC
>JAFRJH010000012.1 GCA_017432385.1 Kiritimatiellia bacterium | reverse complement strand
TGGACACGTTGCGGACATACGGCGGCGCGGGGACGAGCCGGAGCGAGAAGCCCGGCGCGACCGCGGCGGATCCGCCGCGGAGGTCCCGCGGCGCCTTGCGCGAATGCGAGAATCCGCTGGTCCAGAACACGGTCTCGTGCCCGGCCTCCGCAAACGCCCTGGACATCAGCCAGTAGCGCTGCGGACGATACCCCTCGGGCGGGAGGTTGTCGAACGGATTGACGATCCAGACCCGCATCGCGCCGCGCCGGTCAGAAGCGGTAGGTCACGGAGAAACCCGCCGAGTGGCAGAAGCCCCACTTTGTGCGGAGATCCCACTCGTTGCCGAGCGAATCGCGCATGTGCATGTCGCGGCCGTCCATGAAGATGCAGGCGTAGGAGAGCGCGAGCTCGAGCCCGCCCCAGCAGTTCCACGTGAAGCCCGTCGCGAGAATGTGGCGGTTCGCGGGGGGAAGCATGACCGACGCCTGCTTCGAGCGGGTGCTGTCCATGTCGAAGGTGTAGGAGGCCATCCAGCTCCAGTCCTCGGCGAAGTCCCAGCGGGAGCCCGCGGAGAAGCGCCACGTGTCGCGCCAGTGGAGCGGAGTGTCCTTGTCGCCGCCCTCGAGGTCGAAGTGGAGGGTGTCGAACTTCGACCACTCCGTCCACGAGACCATCGCGCCGAGATGCCAGTCGGGGGTGACGTCCCAGTTCACGCCGGCGGTGATCGACTGCGGGAGCGTGATCTTGGCGGCAGCGCGGCCCGTGCGGTCCCTCGCGGCCGACTCCACCGACTTGCGGATCGCCGCGTCCGCGGAGCTCACGTACTGCTCCAGCACGGGCTCGGGCATCATCGCGATCTGCTCGCGGGTGTATCCGCGCGACATCAGCTCCTGGTACGTCGCGCCGCGGGCGACGGTCGAGACGCCGTTCTTGTTCCACGAATGGACGTGGTTGCGCGTCGTGCCCTTCACCTTCACGTCCTGGATCTCCGACTTGTACACGAGACCGACGGAGAGCGTCTTCGTTATGTCGTACTTGGTGCCAATCTGCCAGCCGAAGTCCTTGAACTCGTTGTCGCCGTGGAGGTGGTTCTCGAACCGGCCGAGCTCGTAGCCGCCCTCGGTGACCTGCGGGTAGGAGTACTGGTCGAAGTCGAAGAAGAGCCAGCGGAGGCCGATGCCGACGGACCAGTCGTCGGTGATCTTGTACGCGATGTTGGGCGTGATGACGAGACCCTCGATAGTCGTCTCGCGGGCGCTCCAGTTCATCGGCCAGTTCTTGCTGTACTTTGTCCCAAGGCCAAACTCGGCGCCGATGCCGAGGCCGAAGGCGAAATCGGCCGGAAGCGGGGTCGCGAACTGGAAGTGGGGAATCCAGAAGACGCCCGGATCCATCGTGTGCTCATGATAGTGATCTCCGCGAATGCGGGTTTCCACGCGGCCGCGCGGATGCTCTGAAACGAAACCGAGCGTGAGCTGCGTGTCCATGAGATCGGTCAATGTCGCCGGGTTGTTGAAGTTCGCCGAGGCGTCCATGGCCTTGCCGACGAGCGTATTGCCCATGGCGTGACTGACGGCCGAGTGCTCGTAGAGCCCGAATCCGCTGGCGAAAGCGGAACCGGCCAACGCGGCGACCGCCAGAACAAGCATACATTTCTTCATAGGATGAAAACTCCTTTTGGATGTGAATTGCGACATTATACTAAATTCTGTCGCAAACGTCAATGGGGCCGCTTTTTCGCTAATTTCCTCTATTTTTGGGTTTTTCTTGCGGTTTTTTACGCCATTCTGTAGGTGCGACGGGATTCTCAGCCGCCCAGAGTCCGCGTTTCTCGCCCTTCGCCGCCTTCATCGAGCTGGAGTAGGCGGCGATTTCCTCGCCGGACGGGACATACCAGGACGCTCCATTTCTGATCATCGTGAGGTTGACGTCGACCATTCCCTTGTCATGCTTCAGGAAAAGCGTTCCGCAGAGCGTGCCGTGGACGTCCGCCTGGGAGTACCTGACTTCCACCTTCTTGTTGAGCACGAGCCCAGAAAGGAAGCTTTTCGCATCGGCTCCGTACGGCTGGTCGAGCTCGGGAGCGTCCGTGTTTGCAAGGAAGACGCGCTTCTTCACTCCGCCGTTGGGCGTGACCATCACGGAGTCGCCGTCGACGACCGACGTCACCCTTCCGATGAGAAGTCTGGGCGGATCGCTCTTCGCCTGCTCCTGGGCCTGGTTCTTGAAGCCTATCTGCTGCTTTCGCGGCGAGAATCCCGGCGCAATGACAGACGTCCCGCCGCCGACGCCGATTTGGGTCGGCCGGAAGCTGCGATGTATCGTAATCGCCTCCGCCGCCGGCGGCAGCGCAAGAAGCGCCAGCAGTGCAGGAATCGCAATCAACGCCCTTTTCATGATTCACGCCATTACGCCAGCCGGCTGCGGCTCACCTCGGTATCGCCATTCTCGCCTCCGCGAGGTCGGCGAACTCGCCGCCCACGATCATCTGGACGATGAGGTTGCCGATCGCCGTGCCCTCGACCGGTCCGGCAAAGACCTCGAGTCCGGTCGCCTCCGCCGTTAGCCGGTTCAGGTGCGCGTCCTGGCAGCCGCCGCCCACGATGTTCACGGAGGTGTACGCCTTGCCGGTAATTGCGGAAAGCCTGCGTATCGCGTCGGCGTAGCACTTCGCGAGGGAGATGTACACGCACTGCATGAGTTCGCCGACGGTCTTCGGCGCCGCCCCGGCCTCCGCCGCCGCCTTTGCCACCTCTCCGATCATGGAGTCGGGATTGAGGAAGCGTCCGTCGTTCACGTCCACGACCGTCGCGAAGCCGGACGCCCCCTGCGCCGCCGCGGCGAGGTCGCCGAACGAGTATTCGCGTCCGCGCTCGTAGTCGGAAAGCGACGCGAGCGCCCTGTCCGTCGCCTCGCCTCCCTTGCCCTCGACGTACTTGACGCCGTTCAGTTCGCGGCGGACGGACTGGATCATCCAGAGCCCCATGATGTTCTTTAGGTAGCGGTACCGCCCCCACGCGCCCCCCTCGTTGGTGAAGTTCGCCGCGCAGCTCTCGGGCGTGGTGATGGCGCGGTCGTTCTCCACGCCGAGGAGCGACCACGTCCCGCTCGAGAGATACACGGCGCGGTCGTCGCGCGCCGGGACCGCGAGGTATGCGGAGCCGGTGTCGTGCATGGCGGGAAGGACCACCTTGATGCCTTTGTACTCGCCGACGGCCGCGCCCGGCATCTCGAGCTTTCCGAAAATGCGCTTCGGCAGCCCGAGCCTCTCGATGAGGTCGAAGTCCCAGTCCTTCCGGGCCGCGTCGAGGAGCGAAGTCGTCGAAGAGTCGGTGTATTCGTGGACGATGTTTCCCGTAAGCCTGTAGTTCAGGTACTCGGGGACCATAAGGAACCTCGCCGCGCGCTCGAGCTGCTCGGGGTGCTCTTTCTTCAGCGCCCAGAGCTGGTAGATCGTGTTGAAAGGCGCCTTCTGGATTCCGCAGCGGGAATAGAGCTCGGCAAAGGACATCACGTCGCGCTCGATCTCGGCGTCCGCACCCTTCGTGCGGGCGTCCCGGTAGGCCACCGCGTCGGAGCAGAGCCCGCCCTCCGCGTCAAGAAGCACGAAGTCGACGCCCCACGTGTCGATTCCGATCGACTCGATCTCCGCGCGCCTTGCGGCCTCGTCGATGCCTGCCTTCACCGACGCGACGAGCTTCTCGATGTCCCAGCAGTCGTGGCCGTCCTTCCTTGTCTGCCCGTTCTCGAAGCGGTAGACCTCCTCGAGCTCGATCTTACCGTCCCTGACGGTGCCCAGAATATGGCGGCCGGAGCTCGCCCCGATATCGACAGCAAGATAGTGTTTCATGGAGGTGATTATACCATATGCCGAGGTCCTTGGACAATGGACAGACAAGGCGACGCGACCGCGGACGCGCCGCCTACAGCCCGATCGCGAAGCTGCGCAGCTCGTATCCGTCGAGCGACATCTCCCCAGACACGACGGGCGCGCCGGTCACCAGGTCCTTCGCGCCCGGGGGGATGCGCAGCGTGAACTTCGCCGGCTCGAACCCCGTGTTGACGGCATAGAAGTACGCCTTGCCGTCGATCTTCTCGCCGCGCAGCCGCACGAGCCCCGACGCGTCCCCCTGGACGCACTTCGCCGTGAGGTCCCTCATCACGACGGCAGGCAGCGCGCGGTACGCGCGCATGAACGGGACGAGCACGTCCTCCATGCCGTACGTCCCGATCAGGAAGCCGCCCTTCGCCATGCCCGTTATGTCCGTGTGGCGCAGAGGCTCCGCGAAATGCCTGAGGGCGTGCCGTCCGGACGGGTTTATCGTCGTCACGCGCCACTTGCACTCGCTCAGCCAGTCGCAGGAAAGCGAAGCCTTGCCGGGGGTCTTGCCTATCGCGCTCTCCCAGTAGCGGTCGTGCTGGTTCACCCACGGATCGTCCGCATAGCGGAGGAGGTCAAACGTCCCGGCCGCGGTCGGGAGCTCCAGCTGGAAGCGGCGAAGCTCGTCGGACCCCAGGCCGGCGCCGCGCCAGCGGTAGTCCGCCGGGATGACGCTCTGGCACAGGATCAGGTTCGGTATCCGCTCCTGGAGCGCCGCGCCGTCGACACCCGCCTCGAGGTTCAGGCGCGCGATGTGGTCCGCGCCCGGCGCGCGATCCCCGTCCAGCAGCGACGTCGTGTAGCAGTTGACCCAGAGCTTCAGGTCGGAGCGGCGCGCGCGGAGCCTTTTCCCGAGCTCTTCGAAGAAGCTCGTGACGACCGAGCAGCGCCAGCGCACCCATGCGTCCCTCGCGTTCGCCTTGAGCCAGTCGGCGTAGGCGCGCCCCCGCAGCGGATCGTCCGCCCCGACCGGCACCTTGACCCCCGTCGCCTTCGTGAACGCCTTCACGCAGTAGTCGTTGTAGCCGCCGTCGATCGAGCCCCACCAGAGGATCGAGTGCGCGGTGAGGTGCAGGCATATCCCCTTGAACGACGGATGCGGCGCGCCTTCGGCGACGAGGCGGTCGAACTCGCGAAGGATCGTCTTGCGCGTGTAGGGATGCAGGATGTTGTAGTTGGGCGGCGTGCCGTGCCACCCCGTGTTGGCGCGCCCGGACGACAGGATGTTGACGGGTGTCGAATGGAGCGAGCCGTCGGACAGCGAATCGCGCGTCACGTGCACGCCGGGCGGAAGGTCGATGTTGTGCCAGTTCAGCGTCGGCATCACGCCGAGCCCCTCGCGGTCGAACGTGCAGTACCAGGCCTCGAGATAGTCCGGGGCGTGGTTGCGCGGATTGTAGTCCTCGCCGATCCGCCCCTGGGACCAGCAGCCGGGGTACGCGAGGATGTCCTCGCCGACGTACTTCATGTACGCGGCGCAGCGCTCGGTCATGGTCTTTAGCTCGTCGCGGTCGTACCCTTTCGTGCGCACCGTGCCGAAATCGTAGCCTATCGAGCAGTCCTCGTTGTACGCCACGAAAGAGCGGCGTCCCGCGCCCGCGCCTGGGGTCCCCGCCGAGGTCAGCGTCGCGTCGCGGACGCGGTAGAGCCTGACCGC
>JAFRJH010000137.1 GCA_017432385.1 Kiritimatiellia bacterium | reverse complement strand
GCGGACGGCCTCCCGGGCCGGAGAGCCACGAAGCCCTTCCGTCCGGCGCGATCGTCCCCGTCACGCCCGAGTTGCCGACGCGCACGACGGGGAGCCCCGTCTCGACCGCGCGCGCCACGGCCTGCCACGAATGCTGGACCGCCTCCTCGGAATCGGAGAACCAGCTGTCGTTGGTTATGAACGCAAGCAGCCGGGCGCCTTTCGCCGCGAGCGCGCGCATCTGCGCCGAATCCGTGTCCTCGAAGCAGATCGCGACGCCGCACTCCACCACGCCCGCCGACTCGGTCGGCACGGACAGCGTCTTCAGCTCGCCAGGAGTGCAGCTTCCGACGGGCGCAAGGCGCTGGAGCGCCGTGACGAGCGTGTCGCCCGGGCTGTACTCGCCGCACGGGACAAGGTGCACCTTGTCGTAGACCTGAAGGCCCGTCGCAGACCGGAGCGCGGCGCTGTTGTAGAGCCTGCCGTCCGCGGCGCGTCCGCCGCCGGCGAGGACCGCGCGCGCGCCCGTCCATTCGGCAAGCCTGTCCATGAACGCCGCGGCGGAGCGAGAGTCGACGTCGCCGAACTCGCACATCGCGCTCTCCGGAAGGACGACGAGCTCCGGCCTGAGCGGCGCGACGCCCTTGACGAGCGTCGAGTAGACGGTCTCCGGGCTCTCCCGCTCCGCAGGCTTGAAGACGCACGGGAAATTGCGCTGGAGGAGCGCGACGCGGACGCCCCGCGGCGCGGCGCCGTCATCGACGGACACGGGGCGCACCGCCCCGCCAAGCGAATAGACGCCCCAGACAAGCGCGAGCGGAAGGAGCGTCTCGACGCTCCGCGCCCAGTTCGGCACAGGCGACGTCTCCCTGAGGAACGGGGCCGCCATGCGCTCGGCTATGGACGCAATCGTGCCGTTCACCAGGATCACGCAGGCGCTCACGAGATAGACTCCGCCGAGCGCCGCGGGCGAGCCGAATCCCGCGTTCACGGGCGCGACGCCGAGTTGGTTCCAGGAGAACCCGCCGAAGAGCCTGGAGCGGACGATCTCCAGCCCCGCCCAGAGGAGCGGCTCGACGGCGACAAGCCCCACGAGGCGGCGCCAGTAGCCGCCCTCGCGCGCCCATCCCCAGTATCTAGCCGAAAGCCACCCAAACGCGCCGAAATAAAGCGAGCAGTACGCCGCGAGCGCGCCCCAGCCAAGGACGACGAGCGGCCAGGGTCCGCCGTTCTTGACGATCGCCGGCATCCACGACAGCGTCGCGAACCAGAAGAAGAATCCCGAACCCAGCCAGCGGACAAGGCACTTTCCGGCCGGATGCCGTCTCGAGTACCACATGAGGGGCGCGAGGGCGAACAGGCAGTCGGTGTGCTCCGCCATGGGGGGAAAGCTCGCCCACAGCAGAAAACCCGGCAGCAGCCAGACCATCCAGGCGATCTTCTTCAGCCGGTCGGTCAGCATGCCGCGCCCCCCGGAAGGCCGGCGAGGGCCTGTCGCATTGATTGAGTCATCTTTCCATCCTCGCGTAGGGCGCATATTATACACGATTACGTCCCATGCGCGCAACGACCGCGGACGCCGCCGGCGCGGTACCGGTCCGCGGACGGTCAGGAACGGAACGCCGCGGCGATTTCGCCGCAGCCGGTGACGCCGACGAACTCGGCCGTCTTGACGCCGTCCCTGTAGCAGAAGAGCGCGGGGATCGACATGATCCCGAACTCGGCCGCCAGCTCGGGCGCCTCGTCCACGTTCACCTTGACGATCCTGAGGTCCGGCATGGACGGAACGAGCTCGGCATCTATCCTCTCGCCCATCATCATGCACGGGCCGCACCACGTCGCCCAGAAGTCCACGAGGACGCACCCCGTCTTAACCGCCTCGTCCAGCTCGGCCCTGGTCTTCACCTCCGTGTGCATGTCTGACCCTCCTTCGAATCCTTGACGGCCCAGCCCGCCGCGGCTATTTCGTCGCGGAGACGGTCCGACTCGGCCCAGTTCTTCGCCTTCCTCGCCTCGGCGCGCGCGTCCAGGAGCGCCTGGACATCCGCAGGAATCTCCTCGTTTTTCCTCTCGTTCCCGAAGAAGACGACTCCCAGGACCTCGTCCATGCGGCGGAACACGTCCAGCGTGCCGGCCGCGCCCTTGCCGTTGGCGTCGCGCACGAGCGCGAAGAGCGCCGCGAACGCGCTCGGGATGTTCAGGTCGTCGTTCACCGCCGCGGTGAAGTCGTCGAGGTGCTTCTGCGCCCAGTCCGGCACCTCGCCCGCGGTCGCCTGCGCGACGCACGCGTCGATGCGCGTGAGCGCCTTGCGCGCGTCGTCGAGCGCCGAGAACGCGAAGTTGAGCCCGCTGCGGTAGTGGGCGTTGATGAGCACGTACCGGATCTCGCGGCCGGTGTAGCCCTTCTCGAGGAGGTCGCGCAGCGTGAAGAAGTTGCCCGCGGACTTGGACATCTTCTCGCCGTTCACGCGCAGGTGCGCGCAGTGCATCCATGTGCGGACGAACTCCTTGCCCGTCGCGGCCTCGGCCTGGGCTATCTCGTTCTCGTGGTGGGGGAAGAGGTTGTCGATTCCGCCCGTGTGCAGGTCGAAGGTCTCGCCCAGGTACTTCATCGACATCGCGGAGCACTCGATGTGCCAGCCGGGGCGGCCGCGCCCCCACGGGGAGTCCCATCCGACCGGGCCGTCCGAAGGCTCCCACGCCTTCCAGAGCGCGAAGTCGCCGACGTTTTCCTTGTCGTACTCGTCGTCGGCGCACCTCAGGCCGGTGCGCTGGTTGTCGAAGTCGATGTGCGCGAGCTTGCCGTAGCCGGGGAACTCCCTGACCTTGAAGTAGACGGACCCGTCGTCGCTCTGGTAGGCGACGCCCTTCTCCATGAGCTTCTCGACGAGCGCGATCATCTCGGGAATGTGGTCCGTCGCCGCGGGGTACACCTCGGCGGGCTGGATGTTGAGCTTCTTCAGGTCGGCGAAGAAGGCGTCCTTGTAGGTCTTCGTGTAGTCGGTAAGCGCGACGCCCGCGGCGTTTGCGCCGCGGATCGTCTTGTCGTCGACGTCCGTGAGGTTCATCACCTGGCGGATCTTCATCCCGTTGAACTGGATGACGCGCCGGAGGATGTCCTCGAACGCGTATGCGCGGAAATTCCCGATATGGGCGAAGTTGTAGACGGTCGGACCGCAGGTGTAGAGCCTGACGGTGTTGTCCGCAATCGGCTTGAGCTCCTCGATGCGGCGCGTGAGAGAGTTGTAGACGTTCATCGGGGGTATTATATCAAAAATGGCGGGCGGACGGCGCGCCGTCGACGCCAAGGCCGAAGAGCGCGAAGTCGCCGCGGACGGGGTCGTCGGGGAACGCCTCCGCGAGCGCGGCCGTGAGCCGCCGCGCGGCGCACATGGACGACGCGGGACCCTTCAGGAGACCGAGCGCAACCGCCTCCTGGACGACGTGCGTGTCGAGCGGCACGACGAGCGTCCGGCGGTCGATGAAGTCCGACCAGAGCCCGAGATCCACCGGCGAGCCTGAGCGCACCATCCACCTGAGGAACATGCAGACCCGCTTGCAGGCCGATCGCGCGTCCTTCGGGACGACCGACGCGCCGCCCGGCGCGCCGAAGCGCCGGCATATCGCCTCGACCGCCTTCGCGGCGTCGCCTCCGCATGACGCGCGGACGTATCCGCCGAGCGTCCCGTGCTCGCGCATGACGTCCCGGTACGCCGCGAAAAAGGCGTGCATGGCCGCATGGGTGAAGAAGCGGTAGAAGCAGCGCGCGTCGTCCGGCGCGAAGTCGCGACCAAAGGCGCCGCTCCGTATCCACCCGTCGACGTCGCCGCCCGCGCGCCCGACGATCCACGCGATCTTCGGGAGAAACTGGCTTCTCGCCCCGAAGCTGAGGGCGGAGGCGACGAACGCCGTCGCCTCCCGGTTGGCGACGCCCTCCGCCCGGTGCATGAACCACGAAGGGTCGCCCCTCAGGAAGTCCGCCGTCTCGTAGCGGTCCGCCAGCGCCCTGAGCCTCTCTGCCGTCTTCGCGTCCATGGTCAGTTTGCCGCCGCCTGCCGGAACTCCACGCGGCGCAGGAACCGTATCTGGAGGTATGTGAAGCCGATGAGCGCCACGCCGAGGAACCACGCCATCGTGGTCGCGGTGGAGAACCTTAGGTTGTTGTAGGCCTCTTTCCATATCTGCAGCGAGAGGACCTGCGTCGCGTCGCCGGGTCCGCCGAAGGTGAGCAGGAATATCGAGCCCATGCCCTGGAACGCCGCTATGAACGCTCCGACGAAGTTGATGACCATGAGCGGCGCAAGCTGCGGGAAAGTGACGTGGCGGAGGCGCGCGAAGATGCCCGCGCCGTCGATCGCCGCCGCCTCGTAGTAGTCCTGGGGCAGGGATCCCAGCGCCGCGATGTAGATGAGCGAGCTTATCCCCGCGCCGGCCCACACCCCGGGCAGTATGCAGCAGACCATCGCCCATGCGGGGTCCTGGAGCCACGAATGGCGCGCTATGCCGACGGATGCAAGGACCTGGTTGAGTATCCCGTTCTCCGTCGGGTCGAACATGAGCTTCCAGAGAAGCGTCACGACGAGCGCGCTCGTGAGGTGCGGGAGGAAGTAGAGGAAGCGAAAGAAGACCCTCCCCCGCGGGATTTCGCAGAGCATCACGGCGAGGACGACCGGGGCGACAAAGCCGAGGACCAGCGTGACGGCGACGTACTCGAGCGTGCGCAGCCACGCGAGCCAGAAGTTGGGGTCGCACGCGACGCGGATGAAGTTGTCGAGCCCGGCCCATCCGGCGGCGCCGCCGATCCTGTAGTCCTGGAACGCCATGACCGCGCCGCGGACGAGCGGATAGTAGCG
>JAFRJH010000136.1 GCA_017432385.1 Kiritimatiellia bacterium | reverse complement strand
GACACTGTCGACATCTTCTCCGGCTGCTCGATCCATGTGGAAAGCGCTTCGGCGCCGCCTACCCGCAGCGTGGCGCGGTCCTCGTCCGTTCGTCCCGCGGGTTCACGCACAAAGGCGCCACGGGCAGACGTGCCGCCGGCGACGGAAACCGGCGCGAGGCCAGATCCGAGGCTCCTCGCACACAGCCGGAGCCCGTCGTCGAGCGTCCCGTCCGTGAAGATGTAGTCCGCCCCGTCGGACTCCTCGAGCGTCTCGCGACGGACTGCGTCAAGTACCGAGCAGAGCTCCCTGTCCGCTGAAAGGCGCCTTCCAGCCGCGCAAAACGCCGTCATCGCGACAGGGATGCAAAGAACGGCCAGTCGCACGAACCCGATGCGCACGCTGTCGACGGTTTCGCCTCGCGCTTCAGTAGCCGAAAGGCCCGCCCGGTCGTCGTCCGCGAAGAAATCGGCTTCGATGATCTTCAGCTGCGCGTAATCACGGCACAAGGCGTCAACGGCAGCCACATAGAAGCCCCAGGCAAGGGTTACGGACGACAGCAACGCGGCGAAAGACAGGGCGAACGGCGAGGACATGTGGTCCGGGCCGATGACGTTCCAGAACCACGCAAACGGAAGCGGCGAGACCTGCAGGAACGCCAACAGCGAAGTGACAAGGCTCACAATTCCGACTCTGTAAGACAGAACCCTGTATTCGTCCGTCGCCTTTGCGAGCATCATCGACGCCAGGAAAAGCGGCAGCAAGGCTGCCGCGGCAAATCCGACGCAGCCGACGGCGTCGACGCCCCGGAGCGCGCCGGTGTACTCCGCGAAGAACGCGCGCGGCAGATTCGCCGCGGCGGCGCCCGAGGCGCGAAGTCCGCCAAGAGCGGAAAACGACAGCATTTCCGCAAGCGCACCGGAAGCGAACGCCGCCAGAAACGCGAGTGTCATCGACCATTTCACGCGATGCTGCGTAGGCATGTCGAGGAAACTGGCCCACGCCGCGGACGGGGGACGGCGCAGCTGGAGGACGGCAGCACAGACACCGACGGCGGCCACGAGAAGACCGAACGGCGTCGCCGCCGAAAGCAGTCCCGCCGCCGCGAGCGCGCCGACAGCTGAGGTGATTTTCGCGTAGCGAATGAATCTGACAAGAAGGAAAAACGACGCCGTTGCAAGGAACATCCCGAACGTTACGGGAGTAAGGGCCTGTCCCAGCTTCCATACGGGATCCGAGAACGCAAACACGAACGCTCCCAGCAGAGACGCAAGGCGAATCGCCGCGCGCCTCCGGACGGGGTCGCGTAGCCCGGCCCCGACAAAGACGTGCATCGTCCCGGAGAGGGAGAAGTACATCATCCATGCCATGGCCGCGAGGGCGGCCCTGGCGAGAATGACGTCGACCCGCAGCGCGGCGCCGAAAGGCAGCAGTCGGTAGATCAGCCGGCCTGCAAGGGCGGGGAACGCGGTCAGGATCCCTGCGGGCGGAAGCGCGCCGGCCGAGACGGAGACGTCACCCCAGACGGCGGGGTGAAGCCCCTGGAACGACCACACCGACGACAGCGCAAACACCGTGGCCGCAACCACGGCCGCAATGAGATGCCCCATGCTGTTTGTGGAGGTCTTCTGCATCAGCGGACAGTCCTCCTTCTTCGGAGCCCGAGGATCGCCGCGCCGATCAGCAGCATCGTCGCGGACGACGGTTCGGGAGCGTTCGAGGCGAATTCACGGAATGTGCACGGCGACACCGCTCCGGCATCGGACGGCTTCGCGTACAGATTCGGCGAGTCCCATGAGAAACGGACATCCTCCGCGCCCGCCGGCATGCGGGTGGTCCACAGCATTACATCCGCCCCGGCGCATGCCGCCGTTGCCGCCGCAGCCGCCGCCACAAGCAGTTTCGCCGTTGTCCTCGCCATTGTTCGCGCCGTTCGCATGAGAAATCGGTCACCCCAGACGCGAAGCGAAGTCGGCGTAGCCGAAGCTCCGCAGAATCCGCTCCGTCCCGTCTTCGCCCCTCAGGACGATGTCCGGCAGGTTAACCCCGTTGAAGGTGTTGTTCTTCACCATCGAGTATATCGCCATGTCTTCGAAGACCACCTCGTCCCCTTCCCGCAGCGGATGGTCGAAGGAATACACCCCGATCTCGTCCCCGGCGAGGCACGTCGGCCCTCCGAAGCGGTACGCGAACGGACCTTCCGCGCCGGTCCGCGCACCGGTCACGCGCGGCGTGTATGGCATTTCCAGCACGTCCGGCATGTGGCACGCCGCGCTCGTGTCGAGAATCGCATTCGCTATTCCGTCCGCGCCTTTCGGCTGAACCTCCAGGACGCGCGACTCCAGCGTGCCGGCGTCGAGGGCGACGGCCTCGCCCGGCTCGAGGTACACCTGGAGATGCGGATGGCGTGCGCGGAAGTCTGCAATGAGCGCGACGAGGCTCTCGACGTCGTAGTCCGCCCGCGTGATGTGGTGTCCGCCCCCGAAGTTCACCCACTTCATCCTCGGAAGAAACCCGCCGAAGCGCTCCTCGAAGCCCGCGAGCACTTTCGAGAGCTCCTCTGCGCCCTGCTCGCAGAGGCAGTGGAAATGGAGTCCCTCGACGACGTCCGGGCAGGAGAAGAACTCCTGCTTCGTCCCAAGCCTCGACGATGGTCTGCAGGGATCGTACGCGGGCGTCGCAGCGACCGACACCTCGGGGTTGACCCGCATGCCGACGGAGACGCGCCTCGCGCGCGCCTTCTCGCCGAAAAGCTCTACCTGACGGGGGGAGTTGAAGACGATGTGGTCGACGAACCCAAGGAGTTCGTCCATTTCGCCGGGATTAAACGCCGGCGCGAAGACATGGGTCTCGCCTCCGAAGTTCTCGCGCCCGTGGCGAGCCTCGAAGAGCGAGCTTGCCGTGGTGCCGGCAAGGTACCTGGCGCAGAGCGGATACGTCGCAGCGCAGGAGAACGCCTTCTGGGCAAGGAGAATCCTCGCGCCTGTGCGGTCAGCGACTTCCTTCAGGATCTCAAGATTGCGTCTAAGCGCCCTCTCGTCTATGACGTAGCGAGGCATGTGCCGCCCCCTGTCAGCCGACGACGCGGTCGCGGCGGAAGAAGATGAATCGCGCCAGGAGAACCGCCACTGCGCCCAGGGCGTAAGTTCCCGCGAAAATTGCGATGCCGTGCTGGTACGAGAAGTGCTGGCCGACATAGCCGAGCACAGCCGTGGCAGGACAGCCGATCAGGAACGCGCCGCAGAGGTACACGCCCATCGCCGCCGCGCGGTAGCGTGGAGCCACGACTTCAAAGAGCCCCGAATAGAGCGAGCAGTCGAAGAACCCGCCGCCGATGCCGAAGAGGAACATCATGAAGCAGCACAGCGGGAAGTTCGGCATGTAGACCATCGCCGCCATCGCCGGGGCGGAGATCGCAAGTCCGAGGATCAGCATGTTGATGCGTATGGCGGGGAAGCGATGCGCCAGACGGTCGGAGAGCCGCGCCCCCGAGCCGATGCCGATGAAGGAGCCGACGTAGAACCAGAAGACCGCGTGGAACGCCGCTGATCCGCCCTCAAGTCCGAAGCCTCCCTCCGTCGCAGGGATTCGGAGGAAGAGAGGCATGAACGTGCGGAAGCAGTTAGAGCCGAAGACCAGCATGCCGAACGCGAAGGTCAGCAGGAGCGCGGTGGGCTTCGAGACCATGGCCAGGCACGCATCCTTGAAATTGGCGCGCTCGAACTCGGCGGCGCGGTGGTTCTGCATGAGAGGCGGCGTGTCGCGCATGAAGAAGCAGAGGATGAACGTCCAGGCGACTCCAATCGCCCCAAATCCCCAGAACGCCCAGCGCCAGCCCTCCTGGGAGTGTCCGCCGAGGAAGCCCGCGAGGACCGATGAGACGATGATGCCGAAATAGAGGCCTGTCTGGTATATGGAGAGGGCTGTGGAGCGCGTCTCGTGGTGGTACTGCGCGATGAGGGAGCTCGAGGACGCGGGTATCATGCACTGGCCGATGCCGTTCATGAGCCCGTACATGACGAGCATCCCGACGAAGCCGTCGACAAAGCCGGTGCCGAGGACGCTTGCCGAGAACATGAACGCGCCCACGACGACAACCCACTTGCGGCGCAGCATGTCCGCCGCAATGCCGGCGAGCGGCACCGCAAGGCCGTAGGCGAAGAGGAAGGCGGTGCGAGTGAAGCCCCACTGCGCATCGCTGGTTCCGGGAAGGGAGGCCTTGATGTCCGGGAGCGAGGCGTTGAATATCTGCCGCGTCGCGTGCATCAGAAAGTAGGTGAAGGCCAGCAGCCCCAGCAAAAGCCATTTGTAGTTCCTGTCGGACTTCTCTTCCATTCCCTGCCGCCCCTTCCGTTGACTGTGTTGTTGTTGCGATGCGGAGGCCGGACCGCGGCTCGGCCCGGTCTCCCCTGGGTTCCTCACCTGCCGGCGAAGAACTTGATCAGACGCTGCACGTGCGCCGCGCAGGCGTCGATGATCGGATCCGCCAGTTTGTCCGGCGGCACGAACGAGCCGTTCAGATCGCCGAAGACCTTGAGGGACGACTTGATGTAGGTGTCGAGGAACTCGGTCGCGATGTTGACCTTTGCGACGCCGGATTCGATCGCCCGGCGGACGTCGGCGAGCGGCGTCCCGCTCCCGCCGTGGAGCACGAGCGGAGTGTCGGGCAGGGCTTCGGCTATCGCCGCGCAGCGCGGAATGTCGAGCTTGGGCTCGGCCTTGTAGTAGCCGTGGGCCGTGCCGATCGAGACGGCGAGGGCGTCCACTCCGGTCGCCTTCGCGAAGCTGACGGCCTCGTCGACGTCCGTAAGCGCCGTCTCGTCGCCCTGGGCGACGTGACCGATCTCGCCCTCGCAGGTGGCGCCGAGCGCGTGCGCGTAGTCGGCGACGTGCTTCGTCCACTTCACGTTCTCGTCGTAGGAGGCGCGCGAGCCGTCGTACATCACCGAGGTGTATCCCCATGCGAGCGCGTCAGTCGCCTGCTTCACGGTGTTGCCGTGGTCGAGATGGAGGGCCACCGGAACCTTGCCGCGGAACGCGAGGCGCTGGAGCGTACCAGCGAGGTCGTACGCCTTTCCCGTGTCGAAGAGGCGCATGTAGAGCTGGATCACGACCGGCTCGTTCTCGGCCTCCGCGGCCTTGAGGACGGCCGCCGCGGTCTCGTAGTTCGTTATGTTGAAAGCGCCGACGGCCTTCCGCGCCTTGCGGGCGGCTGCAAGCATCTCCTTCATGTTCACCAGGGACATTTTTTCTATTCTCCTTGATCTATTTGTTTATTTCGGTAATTATATCATATTTCGGCCAGGACGGACGGAATATCTGGCCTGTCCGCATGGTTACTTAGCCTTCACTCCGAGGTCGGAAAGCTTCATCGAGATCACGCGCGAGATGCCCTTCTCCTGCTGGCTCACGCCGTACACCAGGTCGGATCCCGCAATCGTGTGCTGGTTGTGCGTGATGATCAGGAACTGCGACTGCACGAGAAACTCCTTCAGCTGCTCGACGAAGCGTCCGATGTTCGCGTCGTCGAGCGCGGCGTCTAGCTCGTCCAGCATGCAGAACGGGGCCGGCTTGATCATGAAGATCGAGAAGAGCAGCGCGACGGCCGTCATCGTGCGTTCGCCGCCGGAGAGGAGCGTGACGGACTGCGGACGCTTCCCGGGCGGCCTCGCTATGATGTCTATGCCGCACTCCAGCGGATCCTCCTCGTTCTCCAGGAGGACGAGCCTCGCCTCTCCGCCGCCGAAGAGCTTCGTGAACATCGTCTGGAAGTTCTTGTTCGCCTGCTCGAACGTCGTCTTGAACATCTCGCCGGACGTGGTGTTCAGGTTGTTGATGAGCTCGAGGATCTGCGCCTTGGCTGCGATGAGGTCCTCCTCCTGGGCCTTCTCCCTGGCGTAGCGCTCCTCGAGCTCGCGGCACTCGTCGATCGCGACCATGTTGACGGGGCCGAGGGCGGCGATCTCCGACTGGAGGCGCCCGACCTTCGTCTCCAGCTCGCCCATTGGCGGCACGACGCCGTCCTTCCACTCCGGATCAGGCTCCCGCAGAACCGCGTCCGCGAAGAGTCCGTACTCGTCCTGGAGATGCTCGTAGATGTTCTGGCGGCGCATCGTCGACTCCGCGGCCTGGACCTCGAGCTTGCTCCTGAAGTCCCTCGCCTGGTCGAGCGCGGCGCGCTTCGACGACACCTCCTGGTCCGCGGCGGAGATGCGCTCCATCATGCCGGCGCGCCTGCCGCGCTCCTCGTCCATGCGGACATGGCAGTCGGCTGCCCTGGCCTTGAGATCGTCGAGCTTCGAGAGAAGGTCCCCGCTCTCGTCGGTCAGCCTGCGGATCGACTCCTCGTATCCGCGTATTCCGCTCTCGCGGCCTTCGATGGCGTGCTCGAGCTCCTCGCGGCGCCGGGCCGCTCCCTCGGACTGCTGCCCTACGAACGAAAGCTCCTGCTCCATCTGGCTCTCGGCGATTCGGCGCTCGGTAAGCGCCTGGGAAAGCGCCACGCTCTCGGTCTCGAGTCCGCGCAGCTCGTCCTGACGCGTCGCCACGAGGTCCATCATCGCGTCGCGCCGCGTAATCGCCGCCTCGAGCTCCGCGGAGAGCGCTTTGCGCTTTTCGGCGTCGTCCGCGCCGGCCTTAAGGACGGACTGCAGCTCCTCCGACACGGACTTCAGCCGAGCCGCCGCGGACGCCGCGTCTTTCGCGACCATGGCCTCCTCGCCCTCGGCCTGCGCCGCGGCTCGCCGCGCCTCGGAAAGCCTGGCCTCCGCCGCGGAAAGCGCCTCGGCAAGCTCGCGGCTCCTGTCCGCGCCCGTAGCGAGAACCTCGCGCGACTCGGCGATCTTCGCCCTCAGCTCGTCTAGCGAGAGCTCCGCCTCGGTTATCGGCGACCGGCGTCCGGAGGACGACTCGACGGACGCGCTGAGCGCGTACGTTCCGCCCTCGCCGCCGACTAGCACCACGTCGCCGAGCAGATCCTCGGCCGTCGCGCGGCTCTCCTCGTCCACGACGACATGGTCGACAAGCCTGTCGCCGGGCTTGATATCCGCGCCCTCGCGGCGCGTGTCGACAGCGACGACCCTTACGTCGCCGTCCGCCGACTCCAGGATCCCCTCGAGTACGACCTTGGCCTTCGCCTCGTCCTTCATCATCTCGAGCTGGGCCTCCTTCGCGGCGGCCTGGGACTGCATCTCGCCCAGGTGGTCCCGAGCCTCCTCGATCTTCGCCCTGAGGCCCTCGAGGTCCGATCTGGCGTTTGCGAAGGCCTCGGACTGCGAGGCCTCCAGCTCGCGCGCGGCGTCGGCCTTCGCCTTGATCTCGGCAAGCGTCGCCTCGGCCGTCGCGACGGCGGACTTAAGCTGCGCCTCCTCGGACGCAAGCCTCTCGCACCTGAGCGACGACTCCCGCGCCGACGCGTCCATGCCGGCGATCGCGTCGCGAATCTCGGCCGCGCGGCGGTCGCACTGCACGGAGTCCGCGCGGGCGTTCTGCACCTCGGCGCGTATTGCGTCTATGCGCTGCTGCGAGCCGCGGAAGGACTCCTCCGCCTCGGCAAGGGACTCGCGCGCCGCCTCCAGGGAGTCGCCGAGGAGCCTGGTCTTCTGCGCAAGGGACTCCGCCTGCATCCGGACGTCCTCCAGCTGCCGCCTGGTGTCCGCGATCTCGCGCCCGTCGCGCTCCGCAAAGCTCCTGTACTCCTCGATGCGCTGCGCGTTGACGCCGATGACCTCGTTCGCGCGCTGGTACGCCCCGTCGGCCGCGGCCTGTTCCTGGGCGAGCGACTGGAGCCTCTCCTCCAGTTCGTGGATCTCCTGGTGCAGGCGCTGCTGCTCGGCCTCGGCGGAGGCAACGACCTCGCTGGCCTCGGCTATCGCCTTGTCTATCTCCTGCCGGTTGGCGGCGTTCTGCTCGAGCGTCTCGTCGAACTCGTGGATGCGCTGCTTGGAGACGTAGATGTCGAGCCCGCGAAGCTGGTCGCGAAGCTCCTTGTACTTCTGCGCCTTGCCGACCTGGCGCTGGAGCGAGCCGATCTGGCGCTTCATCTCGCGCAGGACGTCCGCCTCGCGCAGGAGGTTCTGCTCGGTCTGCTCGATCTTGCGGAGCGCGTCCTTGCGGTCCGCCTTGAACTTCGTGATGCCTGCCGCCTCCTCGAACACGGCGCGCCGGTCCTCGGGCTTTGACGAGAGAATCGCGTCGATCTGGCCCTGGGCCATCACCGAGTAGGACGACGTGCCGATGCCCGTGCCCATGAAGAGGTGCTGGACGTCCTTCAGACGGCACGCCTGCTTGTTGATGAAGTACTCGCCGGAGCCGTCGCGGTAGACCCGCCGCGTGATCGTGACCTCGTGGTACTCGGTGCCGAGCTCCTTCTCGCAGTCCGCGAAGGTGATCGAGACCTCCGCTAGGCCGAGGGGCTTCCTGGTGTCCGTTCCGTTGAAGACGACGTCCACAAGCTTGGAGCACCGGAGCGCCGTCGGACGCTGCTCGCCGAGCACCCACCGAATCGCGTCCGAGACGTTCGACTTGCCGCATCCGTTCGGACCGACGATGGCTATGAGGCCCGGGTCGAAGGTGAGCCGCGTCTTGTCCGCGAAGCTCTTGAATCCGACTACATCTAGCTGCTTGAGATACATTGCCTGTATTTTATCAAAAATGACCCGTCATGGTAACGTCGCCGGCATTCCGCCTCTCCCTGGTCTCGAAGACAAGCGCGCCGGAACCGGAGACTTCCGCCCGGCATCCCCGCGGAACGAGGACGCTCGCCCCCTCTGCGGCCGGAAGCCCGCCGACCGAGACGCTGCCTCGCGCCACGAAGAGAAGAGTGTCGGCGCCGCCGTCGATGTACGCCGTCCCGTCGACCAAGAGCTGCCTGAAGGAGAAATAGTCGCAATCGGCGGACTTCGCGGCCACCGGCGGCGTAAGCGTGTAGTCGATCGCCATCAGCGACTTGTCAACGTGCAGCGCGCGGGGGCGGCCGTCTGTGCCGACGCGGTTCCAGTCGAAGAGGCGGAACGTGGTGTCAGAGCTCTGCTGCACCTCGTAGAGCCGCACCCCCGCTCCGATGGAATGGACAAGCCCGCCTGGCACCATGAAGACGTCGCCGGCCTTCGCGTCGATCCTCTCCAGCAGGTCCTCGAAGGAACCGTCGCGCACGGCGCGCCGCACGTCGTTCGGGCCGACGCCATACCTCAGCCCGGCAAATATCGGCCCGTCATCGAGCATGCACCACATTTCCGACTTGGGCTCGCCGCCGGTCGCTACGCAGGTGCGCTCGTTGGGATGCACCTGCACGGAAAGCCTGTCATCGGACTCGATGACCTTCGCCAGCAGCCGGAATCCGGTGTTGGAGCTTGCAAGCGGCGTCCCGGCAAGGGCGCCGTCCGCAATCACGCTCGGCCGCTCGGGGCGCACCGAGGCCACCCAGGTCTCCCGTCCCCAGATGTGCGTCCTGCAGCTTGGCTCAAGCGCGGTCGGATAGTTCAGTTCAGGCATTTCGGACATTATATCATAAATCGCGGCAGATTAATCGCACCTGCGGAATACAAGCGATGTGTTGACCCCACCGAAGGCGAAGTTGTTGCTCATGGCGTATTCGACGTCGAGAGTCCTTCCCTCCCCTGCTATGTAGTCGAGTCCGGCGCATTCGGGATCGACGTTCACGAGATTGAGGGTCGGATGGAACCAGCCCTCGTTCATGCATGAGATCGTCATCGCCGCCTCGAGCGACCCGCAAGCGCCAAGAGTGTGCCCGACATAGGACTTCAGCGACGATATCAGCACGGCTCGCCCGAAGGCCTCCCGCGTCGCCACCGTCTCCGCCACGTCCCCCGCCCTAGTCGCCGTGCCGTGTCCGTTCACGTAGCCGACGGCGTCGGGAGAGATCCCCGCGTCGGCCAGCGCGCCGCGGAGGCACGCGGACATCGTCTCGGCGTTGGGGTTCGTCACGTGCGTTCCGTCCGTGTTCTCGCAGAATCCGACGACTTCGGCGTATATCCTCGCGCCGCGAGCCTTCGCGCGCCCGTATTCCTCGAGAACCAGCGTCGCCGCGCCCTCGCCGATGACAAGCCCGTCGCGGTCGCGGTCGTACGGCGCCGGCGTCGCCTTCGGCTCTCCGTTTCTGAGCGACGTCGCGAACAGCGTGTCGAAGATCGCCACCTGCGTCGGAGAGAACTCCTCCGCGCCGCCGGCGATCATCACGTCCTGGATTCCGTAGCGGACAAGCTCCGCGGCGTTCCCGACGGCGAGCGAGCCGGAGGTGCACGCGGTTCCGGTCGGGACGAGCCGTCCGTGGGTCCTGAAGTGGACCGACAGGTTGCATGCGCAAGTCTGCGGCATAAGCTTGATGTAGGTCCCGGACGTGACGTTCTTCAGCTCGTGCTCGAGAATGAGCGAGAAGAGGTCGAGATGCGGCTTGACGGAGCCCGAGCAGCTGCCGTAGGCGACGCCGCAGCGGCCTGACTCGAGGTCCTCCGCGCCCAGCCCGGCGTCCGCCACGGCCTGCTCGCTCGCCGCGAGCGCGTATTCCGCGACAGTCCCCATCGTCCGCGTCGTCTTGCGCGTCCAGCCCGCGGGACGCGTGAAGCCGGCGAGCGAGCCAAGACGCGAATTGAGCCCCTTGTACACGTCGAGCTCCGCAAGGTGCTCCACGCAGTTCTCGAATCGCTTCAGGCGCGCGAACGCCGCGCCGACCGACTGGCCGAGGGCGCTCACGACGCCCATTCCCGTTACAACGACCCTTCTCATCCCGCTACAGGCTTGTAGGAGTCTTTCAGCGTGACCGTGCGGTTGAAGACCGGTGCATCCGGACTGAAGTCGCGTTCGTCTGCGACGAAGTAGCCGGTGCGCTCGAACTGGAACCTCTCGCCGGGATTCGCCCCGGCAAGCGGCGGCTCGACGTATCCGGACGCGACCTTGAGCGAGTCGGGGTTCATGTACTTCAGAAACTCGGACGGTCCGTCCTTCAGCGGATCCTTCTCGGTGAAGAGCCGGTCGTAGAGGCGGAACTCCGCCTTGACGCCCGTGGCGCAGTCCACCCAGTGGATCGTGCCCTTCACCTTGCGTCCGTCCGCGGCGTTCCCGCCCCATGAATCCGGATCCCACGTTCCGTGTATCTCGGCGACCCTGCCGGACTCGTCCTTGACGCAGCCCGTGCACTTGAAGATGCACGCTCCGCGGAGCCTGACCTCCTGGCCCGGCGCCATGCGGAAGAACTTCTTCTCGGGAACCTCCATGAAGTCCGAACGGTCGATCCATATCTCGCCGCCGAACGGGATCTTCCTCGTCCCCGCGCCCTCGTCGAGCGGGTTGTTCGGAAGCTCGACCGCCCTGGGGCCGCCGCTCCAGTTGTCTATCACGACCTTCACCGGATCGAGCACGGCCATGCGGCGGAGCGCTGTCTTGTTCAGCTCCTCCCTGACGCACCATTCGAGGAGCGCAGGGTCGCTCTCGCTCTCGACCTTCGAGACGCCGACGCGGTCGCAGAACTCGCGGATCGCGCCCGGCGTGTAGCCGCGGCGGCGCATTCCGCACACCGTCGGCATGCGCGGGTCGTCCCATTCGGCTACATGCCCCTCGGTCACGAGCTGAAGGAGAAGGCGCTTGGACATCACCGTGTAGGTGATGTTGAGACGCGCGAACTCGCGCTGCTGCGTGCGGATCTTGACGCCGTTGCGCACGGGCAGCATCCCCATCTCGTCGAGGCGGTCGACGACCCAGTCGTAGAGCGGACGGTGCACCTCGAACTCGAGCGTGCACATGGAGTGCGTCACTCCCTCTAGCGCGTCCTCGATCGGGTGGGCGAAGTCGTACATGGGATATACGCACCACTTGTCGCCGAGGTGGTAGTGGGAGACGTGGCGGATGCGGTAGATGACCGGATCGCGGAAGTGGATGTTCGGCGAGGCCATGTCGATCTTCGCGCGGAGGCACCACTCGCCATCCGCGTACTTCCCGTCGCGCATCTCGTGGAATATCCGCAGATTGCGCTCGGGCGTCGTGTCGCGCGACGGCGAAGGCCGGCCGGGCCTCTCGGGAACGCCGCGGTACTCCTTCCACTCGTCCTGCGTGAGGCTGCAGCAGTACGCCTGGCCGTTCCTTATGAGGTTCTCGGCGATCTCGTACATCCTGTCGAACATGTTCGACGCGTTGTAGAACCCGGGCTCGCCCGCGTCTCCCTCGCCGGACCACTGGAAGCCCAGCCAGTTGATGTCCTTCTTGATGTTCTCGGCGTACTCGTCGGACTCCTTGGTCGGGTTGGTGTCGTCGAGGCGGAGGTGGCACTCGCCCCCGAACAGCTTTGCCATGCCGAAGTCGACGCACACGGCCTTGGCGTGGCCGAGGTGGATGTAGCCGTTCGGCTCGGGCGGAAAGCGGGTGACAACCTTGCCGCCGGTCTTTCCGTCGGCGACGTCCCTCTCGATCCACTGCCTGAGAAAATGCCTAGAAGTGTCGGATTCGTTCATTTATGTCGATGCCTCTTCTGAAGTGGAAGGTATATTTTACCATATTTTCCCGTCCGGCCGTCAGCCGCCGCGGGTGACGTCGCAGTCGTCGCCGTCACCTCCGTAGGGCGGCGGAGACACCTTCGCCCTGAAGTCGTCGTATCGCCACGACGACTCCATCAGCGCCAGCTGGTACTCCCGGTAGCCCTCGCGCCAGATCATCCACGCGATCAGGATGCGCACAAAGCCCCATCCGCCGCCGGTGAAAACGGCATGCAGCCCCGAGAGGCCGAGCAGGACGGCGAACACGCGGCCGACGACCATCGCCACGTATGTCGCCTTCGGACGCGACAGGAAGGCCTGCAGGACGCTTCGGAATATGCGCCCGCCGTCCATCGGGAACCCGGGGAGGAGATTGAAGGCCCCGAGAATCAGGTTCATCCAGGCAAGGTACATGAAGACGAAGAACAGCCAGTCGCTTTCGACCGGGAGCAGGAACCCGGCGGCGAAGCCCGAAGCCGAGAGCGCGAAGCTGACGAGGGGGCCCGCGAGCGCCGTCAGGAACTCCTGCCACGCCTTCCGCGGCAGCGCGATGATCGCGGCGCACCCGCCGAGGAGCGATATGGTGATGTCGCGCGTGTGGCAGCCGAACGCCCGCGCCGTGAGCGAGTGCCCGAATTCGTGGGCGATCACCGAGATCGCGAGCAGCAGCGCCGAGGTGACGCCGTACATGAAGGACTCCTGCGAGTTGATGAAGAGCAGAAGCAGTATCGCGAACGAGATGTCGACGTAGATCGGGACGCCGAACATTTCACATATGTAGAACTTTGTCTTGAGCATTTCGCCGACAATTATACCATAACGGAGCGCAGTACGGCGTAGCCTCGGCGGCGTATCGTCTCGACCTCCGGGAAGTAGCGTTTCTGGACGGGCTCCAGCCCTGCGGCGTTCTTGCAGACGGTGTAGCAGGCGCCCCCGGGCCTGAGCGCCCTCTTCGCCGTCTCCAGGAAGACGTCGGCGATGCGGTAGTCGCTGTAGTAGGGAGGATTCCCGACGAACACGTCGAACGTCCCGTCCATCCTCGCCGGCGTCCCGTTGTCCGAGAGGATCACCTCCGCCGCGACGCCGAGGTTCTTGGCGTTCATCTCCGCGGCCTCGACGGCGCGGGAATGGGAGTCCACCATTACGAGCGAAACCCGCGGCACTGCCTTCGCGACGAGCAGGCCGACGAGTCCGCAGCCACAGCCCATGTCGAGCAGGTTCACGGCGTCCGTCCCGGCGATTTCGCGCGCCGCGACCTCCGCAAGCGCGAGCCCGCCCTCGTCCATGCGGCGGTGGCAGAAGCATCCGGGGAAGCTCGTGAACTCGACCGGTTCGATCCCCGGCACCGACGCCTTCCACCTCGCGGAGAAGTCGCGCACCCGGTCCGGATCGTCCCTGATCTTCGCAAGCAGGTCGTTGCGGTCGCGCTCGCGCCCGACATAGTCGAGCTCGAACTTCGCCGGCTTGAGCAGATGTATCTCCTGCAGCAGGTCGAGGGCGAGCTCCCCGGACATCAGCTTCGGGCCCGTCCTGAACCTTACGAGGTCCCACGGCCCCGCAGGGAGGTGTGGCGCGCATATCGTCCTGAGATGGTGTGTCTTCTCGATGGCGTGGCGGTCGTATATGTCGAGTGTGTGGCAGACGGTGTCGCCCCCAGTCCAAGACGCCGTCGCCAGGCGTCCCCGCCTGTCCTTCTCGAACAGGTCCTTCGCCCTGTATCCAACAAGCAGCGTCTTCATGCAATAGCCTCCGCGAACTCCTTCAGGTCGTCGCAACGCGCGGCCGCCCATTCGTCGAGCGGCGTTGGCTGCGCGTTGACAATGAACACCTTTCCCCCCTTCTGGAGCGTGAGGCGCGGCAGCCCTGCCGCCGGAAAGACCGTGAGCGACGTGCCGAGGACAAGCATCACGTCCGCGCGGACCG
>JAFRJH010000135.1 GCA_017432385.1 Kiritimatiellia bacterium | reverse complement strand
GCGGCGGACATGGCCGGCGACGGCGAAGAGGGCGATCGCGGCGAAGGCGCCGCGCCGGGCGACGTCGCGGCCGCGATCAGGAAGTCGAAGGTCGAGCTCAAGAACCCGCGCCACCTCGCGCTCCTCGTCGTCGAGTTCGCGCGCCGGTACTGGGTGAAGCAGCACGGCCTCGCCCAGGACGCCGACCCCTGGACTAGCGCGGTCGCCATGCAGTTCCTGAGGAAGACGGCGCAGGACGTCTACGGCAAGCTCGTCAGGACGATCACGTACTCGCGCTCGCGAGAGACCTCGATGCGCAGGGTCGAGTCGTTCGCGACGATACCGACGCTCCGGCGGCTAGTCGACGAGATGGAGTTCGTGGGCGCGCTCGTGAACGCGCGGCGGATCAAGGAGAGCGCCCAGGCCATGTGCGAGAGCCTGGACAAGCTCCTCAGGGAGAAGTTCGGCGCGACGGGCAGGTTCAGGCCCGACAACGAGGAGCTGCGACGGCGCGTGCCGGCGGAGCTGGAGCTTCGCGCGCGGTACATGAAGCACATAATGTGGCTCACCCCGGACGGATGCTCCAGGGAGGCGGAGGAGCTCGCAAAGGAGCTGGCGGCCGCGCAGAGCGAGTTCGACGAGGCGGGCTCCGACGTCGCCCAGAGCCGCGTCTTCTCGGACGTCATGCGCAAGGTCGCGATGCTGAGGGAGTTCGGCGGGCTCAGGTACAAGCGGCTGTCGGAAATCGAGGCGGCAGTCCAGTGGTGGCAGGACGCGGCCGAGGGCGGCGCGCGGGAGCTGTGCGACGAGTGGACCGACCGCGAGGAGCGCACGAAGAGGCTCGCCGCGACGCTTGCGGCCGCGTTCAGGAACCCGAAGGCCAGGCACGCGGTGGAGAAGGGCCTCGCCCAGGCCGTGGGCGACTACGTGCACGCGCACATGGGCTTCACCCACCTGCTCCGGGACCTCATGCGCTTCGCGGGCGAGAAGGAGCGCGCCGAGGCGGAGAAGGTCGTCGAGTGGCTGGAGCTCGAGATCCAGAAGGCGGGGACGCGCGCGGTCACGGAGAAGAAACGGATGGGCGAGGCGTTCCAGAAGGCCGTCGAGCGCATCTACGGGCGGCCGTTCGCGAAGGTCGCGGCGGACCTGATGGCTGAGGAGGAGGTGTTTGCGCCGTTCATGGGCGAGACGGACGCGGGGCTGCGCGTCATGCCGACGAGGGCGAGGGCGATGCAGCTCTACGCCTCGCTCGTCCAGACCGGGCGGCCGGTCGAGGTCGACGACCCGGAGAACCCCAACAGGACGATGGTCGTGTGGGAGGGCGGCTACCACGACAACATCGTCGAGAACGGGCGCGAGGGCCAGGCGGAGGAGCTCGCGAAGCTCCTCACGACGGAGGACATGAACCTCATCGCCTGGATGAGGAAGTGGTACGAGGAGAACCGCCAGGGCCTCTCGGACGTCTCGACGGCGCTCTTCGGCGTCGGGGTGTACGCGGAGACCGGCAACTACATGCCGGTCAAGATGCTCATCGACCCGCAGGGCTTCGAGAAGCCGGGCGGCGCGGCGTACGCGTTCTTCCCGAAGGCGCTCACGCCGCGCATCCGGAACAAACGCGACTTCGACACGTCGGCCGACATACTGTCCATGTGGGGGGCGAGGATGGACGAGGCGGCGCAGTGGAAGGCGCACGCGGAGCTGGGGCTCGAGATGCGCGGCGTCTTCGGTCGCTCCGAACTCCAGAAGGCGATCGTCGCGAGCCACGGGAAGAAGGCGAGGAATGACGTGCTGGCTTTCGTGACGGACATTCTGGCGGGGCATGGAAATGCCGAGACGTCGGCGGACGGTGCGCGCTCGTTCATGGACGCGGTGCGCGGCTGGGCGGCGCTGGGGGCGCTCGGCGGCAACGTCGGGGTGATGTTCAAACAGACGACTTCGATCCCGGCGTTCGGCTTCGAGATCGGGATGGTGAAGACGGCGAGGTACCTCGCGACGGCGTTTACGCCCGAGGGGATCGCTGCGATAAGGGAGGTATGGAGGAGCGAGGAGCGCGCGAACCGCTGGACGGGCGGGAACACGGAGGCGGTCGCGAATGCGCTCAACGACGACAGGCCGAACGCGCTCAAGAGCCTCTTCGTGAAGTCGATGGTGACGAACAAGGCGGGCGACGTCGTGCCGGCGCTCCTGGTCGGGCAGGGGATATACCGCGACGCATTGGGGCGCGGGATGTCGCGGGAGGACGCGATGGCCTACACCTGGATGCTCGTCGAGCGCACGCAGCAGTCGAGCAGGGTCGAAAACCGGTCGTCATTCCAGCGGCGCGGGAAGCTGGGGAACATGATCTACCAGTTCCTCACAACCCAGCAGCAGTACCTCCAGTACGAGCTGAGGGCGCTCAGGGAGGTGGTGACGGACCCGAAGAGCGCGCGGAAGTGGGGCGGATTCCTGCGCGCGGCGGCGCTGAACCACTTCATTCTCTCGTCGGCCTACTACTGGATGGGCGAGCTGTACAAGGCGGCGCTCGGGCAGGAGCCGCCTGAAGGCAGGCTTGCGGACTGGGTCGTGGGGATGCTCACGGGGCCGTACGGAGCGCTGTACGGCATAGGCCTCACGACGGCGGACGTGCTGCGCGAATGGATCAAGCCAGGATCCTCTTATGGGAGAAGCGGCGTCAGGATACCCGCGCTGGACTGGATCGTCCGGACTTTTGGAAAGGACCTTGCGCCGATATTCCACGACACGTTCGACGGGACGAAGAGCTGGGACGACGTGCTGGATGATCTCGACAGATGGCTCAGCGACTTCAACGCGACATATCGCGACCTGAGCAAGTTGTACCACAACCGCGTCATAGAAGAGCCGCGGCATAGTCGCTGATGCGGCTAGCCGAGCACCTGATAGATTATGAAGAGAGGGAGGCCGACGACCAGCAGGGCTACGCTCATGAACGCCAGGATGGCAATGAGCCAGAACGGGGGCGTGTCTATCTTCTTGTAGAAGCGGTCCAGGGACATGGCGGCTTCGGCGTCGAAGTCTCCGAGTTCTTTGTTTTCGCAGGTCTTCCTGAAGTACCATTTGCGGATTTTTTCGCAGCCAAACGCGGCGGCTATGATGAGGGCCTCGAGCAATGCGAGGATGAGAAGGTTCAGGAAGCAGCGCGGGACTCCCCATTCATAAACGAACGGGCGTAGGTATATGAAAATGCATATAGGCAATGCGAAGGAAAGGAAGATCAGCAGGCATCTTACCCCGTCGCAGGCTATAAGAAGTAGATTGTAGAGCATCTTCACGTTTCACATTATATCAAAAATAATGATTCTGTGGCACAGCGACTTCAACGCGACGTATCGCGATCTGAGCCGTACCGCTGCCGTGTTCAGGACGAGCCGCAGGGAAGGCGATAGACATCGCCTCGGTTTGGTCAAGGGGCGGCGTTCGAGCACGGCGCGTCCGCGATCAGCGGCGCCGATTTCCCTGCTGTGACTGTGACCACAGTGTGTACGACAGCTGTTTTCCTGGCTTTTTTGCGCAAGTCCAACCCATCTTTTGTAAACATTCACCAATCAACCTTAACCAAAATCTGATATAATACCAAAATCGCCTCTCTACGATGCAAGGAACCAGAAGGGTCAGCTTATTCATACAGTAGGATTGATACAGTAGCTCATGCCAGCTTGTACTCCTGCCTGGGCGATTTCGGGCTTTCCGGATCGGTTCTTTCTATCATGCCCTTCTCCATCAGCGGCGTTATGTAGTACCTTGAGAAATGTATCCGGCTCCTGTCAGCGCCACCGCGCGGTCCTTCTCCTCGTCGTCGAGGAAGAACGCACGGTGCGCAAGGCGGCTGATAAGGTGATAGCACCTGTCCTGCCCTATAAACCTGTTTTTCCTCATGCGGCTATTATACCAAACTCCGGTTACTGTATCAATTCTACTATATTAATAAGCTCTTGTCTCCCTGCTTGATCCTTCGATACCTGCGATACCTCTCGAAGTGGGGGCTGAGCTTTTCCCGACTCGCGGCGCTCGTGCGCGGCACCCTCTGGAACCGCCGCAGACCCATCGAGACCCTGCGCCTGTATGGGACAGCAAGTCCCGTGAAAACGCCCGCCGCGAGGCCGAGACCGCTGTATTATCAAGCGGTTCTCGACTTCCCGCCTGCCGCAATGGGACAGCAGACTTCGTGAAACGCCAGCAAAACCGGGAGTTTTCGTCATTGGCTTGAAAAACCTCTTCTAAGCAGCTATCTGATAATGATTCTTTTTGAACAAGAATGACGCTTTATGCGGCGTTATGCGATGATGTGTTGTCTGTATGGGACGGTAGTGACCACATTCTTCCGGTGCATAAGTCGACGACTCTCGGGACATGCATCCGAAGCCAACAGGAACTGGTTGGATTGCGCGAAGCTGCGGAGCGTTAGCGAGAGCCCCAACCGTCGGAGTTCTTACCTCTCGGTGCTGTGTCCGAGAGTACACGCACGACCCCTCCCCGGGGAGGGCGAGGTGAAATCTTCCCCCTGTCGACATTTGCCAATTCTTACAGAGGGTAAACGCACGGACTCCGTGCGTTTCTGGAAGCGGCACAGACAACTATCGATTTATTGTGCGCGCACACACGCGGGCGGAATATGGTATAATATGCAGCTTATGAACCGCATAATCAGCAAAAAACAGCTCTCGGAGAACGTCTTCCGGATGGAGATCGAGGCCCCGCTCATCGCCGGAGAGCGGAAGCCGGGTCAGTTCATAATCCTCATGGTCGACGAGGAGCTCGGCGAGCGCATTCCGCTCACCATCGCCGACGCCGACACCGGACGCGGCACGATTACGATCATCTTCCAGACCGTGGGCGCGACAACCATGAAGCTCGCGCGCAAGGAGGTCGGAGACAGCCTCCCCGCCGTTCTCGGCCCTCTCGGCAGGCCTACGTCTATCCGCGGGCTCAACGGCGAGAAGCCTGGCCGCGTCGTCTGCGTCGGAGGCGGAATCGGCGTCGCGCCGATGCACCCGATCGCCCAGGCCCTCAAGGCCGCCGGCAACGAAGTTACCATCATCATGGGCGCGCGCAACGTCGGCCTCTTCGTCATGAAGGAGGAGATGGAGAAGATCGCGGGCGACAGGCTGATCCTCGTCACGGACGACGGTTCGTCGGGGCGCAAGGGACTCGTGACGGATCCGCTGAAGGAGCTCTGCGAGGCCGGGGCCGTCGACGAGGTCATCGCGATCGGCCCGCCCATCATGATGAAGTTCTGCGCCCTCGCGACGAAGCCCTACGGAGTGAAGACCGTCGCGTCGCTCAACACGATCATGATTGACGGAACGGGCATGTGCGGCGGCTGCCGCGTCTCGGTCGGCGGCAAGACGAAGTTCGTCTGCGTCGACGGACCCGAGTTCGACGCCCACGAGGTCGACTGGGACCTCATGCTCAAGCGCATGGGCGCCTTCAAGCCCCAGGAGTCCGCCGCAAGGGAGCACGCCTGCAACCTCTTCAAAGGAATCTGAACCAATGACCCCGAAAGAAAGAATGGCGATTCCGCCCCAGGCGATGCCCGAGCAGGACGCAAAGGCGCGCGCGCACAACATGAACGAGGTCGCGCTCGGCTACACCGCGGAAATGGCGAAGACCGAGGCGTCGCGCTGCATGCAGTGCCCGACCAAGCCGTGCATGCAGGGCTGCCCCGTTGCGATCAACATACCCGGATTCCTCGCCAAGGCCGCGGCCGGAGACTTCGCCGGCGCGCTCAAGATCATCCGCGAGACCTCCCTTCTCCCCGCCGTGTGCGGACGCGTCTGCCCCCAGGAGAAGCAGTGCCAGAAGTTCTGCACGATGGGCAAGCTCATGAAGGACGCCGACAAGGCCGTGGCGATCGGGCGCGTGGAGCGCTTCTGCGCCGACCTCGCCCGCGAGAGCGGAACCGAGGAGCCCGTCGCATGCGCCCCGAAAACCGGAAAGAAGATCGCCGTCATCGGCTCGGGTCCGGCGTCCATCACCTGCGCGGCGGACTGCGCCAAGGCCGGCCACTCCGTCACCATGTTCGAGGCGTTCCACAAATGCGGCGGCGTCCTCGTCTACGGCATCCCCGAGTTCCGACTTCCGAAGGAGATCGTCCGCCACGAGATCGACGGTCTCAGGTCCATAGGCGTCGAAATCGACACCAACTTCGTAGTCGGGCGCACACGCAGGCTCAAGGACCTTATGGAGAAGGACGGCTTCGACGCGGTCTTCGTCGGCACCGGCGCAGGACTCCCGAAGTTCATGGACATCGAGGGCGAAAACCTCAACGGCGTCTTCTCCGCCAACGAATACCTCACCCGGGCCAACCTCATGAAGGCGTACCTGGACGGCGAGGCGGCCACGCCCTTCTGGCACGGCAAGAAGGTGGCGGTCCTCGGCGGCGGAAACGTCGCCATGGACGCGAGCAGGATGGCGCTCCGCCTGGGCGCGGAGAAGGTCTACCTCATATACCGCCGCAGCGAGGCCGAGATGCCCGCGCGCCGCGAGGAGGTGCACCACGCGAAGGAGGAGGGCGTCGAGTTCCACATGCTCGAGAACGCCAAGCGCATCCTCGGGGACGACAAGGGCTTCGTCAGCGGAATCGAGTGCCTCAGGTACGAGCTCGGCGAACCGGACGCGTCCGGACGCCGCAGCCCCGTCGCGATCGCGGGGAGCGAGTTCACGCTCGACGTGGACACGGTCGTGGTCGCGGTCGGCAACGCGTCGAATCCGCTGATTCCCGCGACGACCGAAGGCCTTGAGGTCAACAAGCGAGGCAACATCGTAGTCGATCCCGAGACGAACATGACGTCGATCCCCGGAGTCTTCGCGGGCGGCGACATCGTTCTCGGCGCGGCCACGGTCATCCTCGCGATGGGCGAGGGCCGCAAGGCCGCCGCGGGCATCAACGCCTACCTGTCGAAGTAGACGCCATACCCGTCGACACGTCGTCATGCCCTGAGCCGCGCCACACGCGCGGCTTTTTCGTTCCGTCCCCCTGGCCCGCACGCATGGAAAAGGCCAAACGGAAAACAACCCTTCCACTGATAAAGTTGGCATAATCTTCCAAGAGTCACAGGGACAATGAAAGGACGGTCCCGTCCGGTCCATGGATTTCGTCAGGCGCCTCGCCTTGTTCCAGGAGGAGATTCTACAGGAGCGCAGGGACGCCCTTCTCAACACCCGCCTCGGGCCGCCGAGCAGCCCGCTGACAGGATTCGTCTTCGCCGAGGCGGCGTCGAAGGTCTTCAAGGCGATGGAAGACTCCGAATGGCACCGCCAGGCGTAGATGCGCCGCATGCTCCGCGAGCAGTGCGAGACATGGGATTCCGCGGCGCAGGCTCTCCTGGACCAGTGCCGGCAGGTCTTCCGGACGCGCGGCGAGCGCAAGGACTCCCATGACGCCGACAAGCTCGCGGCCCGCGCCGCAGAGGATCAGACCACGTTAACGTCTGACGGCGGTTCGCCGCCCTCCGCGGGCGCGGGCTTGTCCGCCGCCTCCTCGCCTTCGCAGACCGAGACGGAGACGAGCGTCGCGCCCTCCGAAAGGCGCACGAGCTTCACGCCCTGCGCCATGCGGCCCTGTACGCTGAAGTCGGAGACGGCGCTCCTCACCATCTGCTGGTCGCTCGTGATGGAGATCACGCTCTCGTCGTCGGAGACGGCGTGCGCCGCGACGACGGCGCCGTTGCGGTCCGCCCCCTTGATGCCGATCATGCCCTGTCCGCCGCGGCCATGGCGCGTGAAGTCCTTGAACTCGCAGCGCTTGCCGTACCCGTTCGCAGTGGCGATGAAAAGCGTCTTCGAGTCGTCCACCGCGTCCAGCGAGACCACGCGGTCGTCGCCAAGGAGCCTGATGCCCCTCACGCCCGTCGCCGTGCGGCCCATCCGCCGGACGTCCGACGCCGCGAAGCGCATGGCCCTGCCGTCCCGCGTGAGCATTATCACGTCGTCGTCGGGCTTCACGAGCCGGACGTCCTCGAGCGAGTCGCCCTCCTCGATGTTTATGGCGCGTATGCCGGACTTGTTTACGTTCTTGAACTCTCCGAGGAGCGTCTTCTTGACCGTGCCCTTCACCGTCGCGAAGAAGACGTCGACGTCTCCCTCGAAGGAGCGTATCGGCAGGAGCTCGAGGACCTGCTCGCCCTCCTGGAGATTCAGGAGGTTGATCAGCGGACGCCCGAAACTCGTGCGCGGAGCCTCCGGAATCTGGTAGGCGTCCTTGAGGAACAGCCTGCCCGTGTTCGTGAAGAACATCAGCGAGTCGTGGGTCTGCGCGACGAAGACGAGGCGTATGAAGTCCTCCTCCTTCACCTGCGCGCCGCGGACGCCGTGGCCGCCGCGCTTCTGCTCGCGGTACTCGGTGAGCGGCACGCGCTTGATGTAGCCGCGGTTGGAGAGCGTGATGACGCACGGCGCGTCCGGGACGAGATCCTTCATCGACACCTCGTTCTCGTCGGCGACGAGCTCGGTGCGGCGCTTCGCGTCGTCCTTCGCGCAGTACCTGGCCTTGATGTCCGCCAGATCCGCGCGGATGATGGCGTACACCTTCTCGGGGTCGGCGAGAATCGCCTCCAGCCCGGCGATCGTCTCAAGCAGCTTCCGGAGCTCGTCCGCCAGCTTGTCGCGCTCGAGGCCGACGAGCTGGTAGAGCCGCATCTCGAGGATTGCGTTTACCTGGAGTTCGGTGAAGCCGAAGCGCTCCTGGAGCCGCGCCTTCGCCTCGTCGCGCGTCTTGGAGGAGCGGATGATCGAGACCACCTCGTCGAGATGGTCGATCGCGAGGAGAAGCCCGTCGACGATGTGCTTGCGGGCCTGCGCCTTCCTGAGCTCGAAGCGGGTGCGGCGGGTGATCACCTCGAAGCGGTGGTCGACGTAGCAGCGGAAGAAGTCCTTCAGGTTGAGGATCTTCGGCCGCCCTCCGTCGATCGCAAGCATGATCGCGCCGAACGTC
>JAFRJH010000134.1 GCA_017432385.1 Kiritimatiellia bacterium | reverse complement strand
GGTGAGAAGACAGAGTGAATGCAACCCCTCCGCGAAGCGGAGGTTGCATTCACTCTGTCGTTTCGGTTGGTTGCATTGAGTCTGCCTGTACCAGAGGGGGTGGCATTCTCTCTGCCATAGGTAGTTGCGAAGAAAAGAATGTCTGATTGACTGGACAGTCTCATCCAACGCCCCCATGGGGGCGGCCCGTCGCATTTAAACCGCCACGGCGCAAGTTGGTGTATTCTATGCTCCCCCCCGGCAATTCCGCCGGGGACAGCAAAAAGGAACAACAGATGACAAAAGGAAAGAAGCACATGGACGGCACCAAACGGTGCCGCATCGAGTTCGGCCTTGCGGCCGGGGAATCGGAGAGGCAGATCGCGAAGGCGATAGGCGTAAGCCTCTCCACCGTCTCGCGCGAAATCAGGAAGCACACCTACGAGAGCTTCAAAGGATGCTACGGGCGCGCGAACCAGTGCGCCCGCCGCGCCGACTGCAAGCTCACCGGCGTCTGCAGGGACTGCCCGTCCAAGGGCGCGCCCTGCGTCCGGTGCAGCTACCGCAACTGCAACAGGTTCTGCGCCCTGGTCGAGTACATCGACTGCCCGCAGCGCCTCCTTCGCACGGCCAAGGTCTGCAACGGCTGCCCGGACGAGAAGAAGTGCCACAGGCGCAAGTTCTTCTACGTCGCGAGCCGCGCGCAGGAGGAATACCGCAGGGACCTCAGCGAGAAGCGCCAGGGCGCGGCGCTGGAGCCGTGGGAGCGCGAGTACATCGACGATCTCGTCTCCCCGAAGATCAAGGCGGGGCAGTCCGTCCACCACATCTGCGTCACGAACAAGGCGAAGCTCACGCGCAACGAGCGCACCATCCAACGCTACGTCAACTACGGCGTCCTCTCCGCCAAGCGCGGCGACCTCAAGCGCGCGTGCATGGTGCGTCCGCGCAAGTCACTCGCGAAGGAGTACCAGCACAAGGTCGAGACGGGATGCTACGTCGGTCGCACGTTCGCGGACGACCAGGCATTCCTCGCGGAGCACCCGGAATTCGGCCCCGTGTTCATGGACCTCGTCATCGGGCGCCCCGGCGGCGTCTGCCTCCTGACGCTCCACTGGCTCAACGCCGCGTTCATGGTCGGCATCCTCATCCCCAACAAGTGCGCGGAGAACGTCGTCGCAGTGTTCGACAGGCTCTACGACGAGCTCGGCCCGGAGCTGTTCGGGCGGCTCTTCCCGGTGATCCTCACCGACCGCGGCACGGAGTTCTCCTACCCCTCCCGCATCGAGGAGTGCGAGGACGGCACGAAGCGCACGCGGGTGTTCTTCTGCGACCCGATGACCTCCAACCAGAAGTCCCAGATCGAGCGCACCCACGAGCTCGTGCGCGAGATCCTCCCCAAGGGCGCGTCCTTCGACGGCCTCACGCAGGACCAGGCGTATCTCGCGCTCTCGCACGTCAACGCCTACGTCCGCCTCTCGCAGTCCGACCGCACGCCCTACGACGTGTTCGAGTTCCTCTACGGCGAGGGCACGGCGGCGAAGCTGCACATCGCGAGGATCGACCCAAGGGAGGTAGTGCTCAAGCCGCGCCTCGTCGGCATCGAACTGAAGTAAAGGCCCTCTGACATACCGTCCGAAGACCCAGGCGCATTTACTACGCCGCAAACGAGACTTGCGCAATGGGTTGGGGATCCTTTTGTCTTGAGAGCCAAAGCGCATTATACGACACAGCAACGGCGGAATGCAAGCCCGGACGGAGTGGCGCATGCGCAGCGGACGGCATGGCGGCAAGCCGAGGGGAGCGGGTGTGCCGCGAGTGAGGAGCGAGGTTTTGCAGGCGTAGGAGGCGCTTTGCACGCAGCCAGGGATTGACGCCGAGGCATGGCAGGCTGAACACGGCCTATTGTCTTCGAGGGGGAGCGCAAAACCGAGCGACAAGACCGAGCGGCAGCACCCGGCCCCGAGGCGATGCCACTTGCTGCCACAGGTTAAATGCAATCCAGGCAGTTCAAATGCAACCTCTTGGGACTACGATGCATTTAACCTTACCATAGTTGCATTTACTCTGTCCGGCCACCCGATATTTTTGCGACAGAATTATTTTTTCTTTCTCATTCCGATAGTAGTTTAGCACATCCGCATCATTCCGTCAACCCCCTCGCCAAACTGGAATATCCCCAGTTTTTGACCCCTGAAATGAGTCGTATGCCTGATTTTATTGGGCGGGACGAGTTTCCGGAAGTGAAATAAGCGAAAAGTCGGTTCCACTTGCTGGATGTGGTATAATGCCACTTGCCAAAAACCACCAAGGAGGAACCGACATGGGAAATGATAGCATAATTGCGTTCAGAACGCGAGAACAGCTGAGGAACTGGAATATCCCCACCTTTGTAAAGAGCTGTCGAGCCCTCGGAAAGGCCCGCGCGGTTTTTGCGGAATTCCGAAGGTTTTGCGGCCGTGCTTGTTGCGCAAGCGGTTGCGTCTATCCCGTCAGGAGTTCAAACTCCATCTGCAAGTCGCCGCGTTCCTCGCGCGGGCCGTTCCAACCACGCCACTTCCCGTGGCGCACGAAAAGCCACCTGAGGCCATCCGCTATCGCGTAGTAAAAGAACTCCGGCACCTCGAACATCTTGCGCGAGACCTTGGCAACGTGCTTGGCGAGCGCGTCGAGCTTCACCTTTTTGCCGAGCCACGCAGCCGCGAAATAGGCAACCGCGACGACGAGCGCGGCCATGTTCTTCAGCCGCTGGTAGTCGAGAAGCCTCATATGCTCCAACCTGTAGGACTGCTTGATGAACCGTATCGTGTCCTCCACGCGCCAACGGGTCAGATAGCCCTGCACGACCTCCCAAAGCGCCTTTCTCGTGCGCACCGCGTTCAAAGTCGTCAGCAGCATCATCGGCTTCTCGCCGCCGGGCCATTTCACTACGACGAGATGAAGGTCGGTGTCGGGCCAGTCCGGGAGGCGCACGGGCATGGAGCCGTACTTCACTCGGACGTTGTGAACCTTGTTGTGCGACTTGAACAGGACGCTGTCCTCGTACCTCACGGTGCAGTCCGCGGCCAGGTCGCGCGCCAGAACCTGCGACTTCTCCGTCTTCCCGCCCCAGTTGAGCAGATAGCGGTCTCCCACAAGCCGCACGAGGAAATCAAGACCGTGCCTTATGTAGAACCCGAACATGCCGTCGCCGTCCCCTCCTCTGTCGTACACGAATATGCCGCGACCGTTGGTCGTCGAGGCGATCTGCCCTATCACCTGCTCCGCCTCGTCGTTCTCGCTGACGTACTCGGGGTGGACGGACGACCACAGCCGCAGCATGAGCGGAACTATCTTCCGGCATCCGTTCTCGCAGGCTATCGCCATGCAGAGCGTATAGCCGAGATTGTCCCCGACCCTGCCCTTGCTGCCGTCCCACACCTTGGCGAGATACGGCATCTTGTCGGCATACTCCTTCTGCACGTCGGTCGGATCGACGATCACCAGAGTGCTTTCCCCTATGCCGGGCGCGGCGTCGCAGAGGATGCTTCCGTGTATCTTCGCGTCCATGCCGTCCGTCGCCAGGTGCCGTTCCAGTCGCTCCTGCGTCTTCTTGGCGAGAATGTCCTCCTGGAGCGAGCGCGCAATCTCGCTCATCAGCGTGTCCCGCGAGGCCTGTATGCCGAATAGCATCTGCCCAAGAAACTCCATCTTCCAGC
>JAFRJH010000133.1 GCA_017432385.1 Kiritimatiellia bacterium | reverse complement strand
TCGATCGCGGTCGAGAGCTTAACGAGGACCGGGAAGTCCGTCAGCGTAGTGCCGGACTGCGCGCCGGAGAACGTGACCGTCATCTTCTTCGCAAACCCCGACATGTCGAGCTGTCCATACTCGATAGCCGACTCGGGCTCGACCGGCGCAACGCCATCGACCGCGTACGTCGCGAAGTCGGCCTGCGTCACTGTGTCATGGCTCGCCTGGAGCCAGTCCGCGGAGCGCGCAACATTCGAAATGCGCACCTCGTCGATCTTGCCGGGGAAGTTGCGCTGGTCGACGCCCCACCAGCCGTCGCAATTGAAGTTGCCGAGGTGGAGGTATCCGTCCGAGTTGGCGATCTTCGTGAACGAGAGCGTCTTGTCCGATCCGACCTTGCTGCCGTTCTTGTAACCCTTCACTATCCCTGACGCGAACGTGTACGCCTGGTGCGTCCATTGGTTAAGCGCCGGCTCAACCTGGGCGGTTCCGTCGGCCGTGGAGTCCGACTTGGCGAACTTGACCTGCGTCTTCGTGCCGTTGGCGTAGAGGAAGTACGATACGTTCTTGCTGGACGAGTAGCGCTTTGACAGGATGGCGGCCGTCGTGTTGCTTGTCTGGTACGTCCAGGCCTCGACCGTGCAGTTCGTGAAACCGTCAAGCGCGTCGCAGTCCAGTGCGGATATCATGCGGCCGTTTCCGCTCTTGCCGAAGTCGACCGATCCGCCGACGGCTCCGGCTTGGGCGTACTTAATACCGTCTCCGTGCGCAATCGTGAAGTCCGTCGACTCAAGGCTCGACTCCTTGAGCGGAACCTCCTTCTCGCCAAGGTGCCACACGCCGACATAGCCGTTGTCCCAGACGCGAGAGGAATCGACTGCGACCGGAAGCGTGCAGCCATAGTGCGCCTTGATGGTCGTCGCCGACGTGAGCGACGGAATCCTCACCCACACGGTCGATACGCCGTTGGTGTTCCAGGTGTCGACCTCGTGCGGAACGAGGTTTCCGTCCGAGTCGGTGAATCGGAGGTCGTCGCCGTTGGCCCGCTTGAAGTCGGAGTACTTGAAGCCGGAGATCGAGGTCGAAAGCTTGACGAGGACCGGAAAGTTCGCGAGCGCCGAAGAACCGGCATAGCCGGGGAAGGATATCGTCAGTTTCTTCGCGTAGTCAGACTCCTTGAACGAACTTGCGTACGTGCTGCCCGCGGGCTCAGCCGGGAAAAGCGCCGACATGACCGTCTCATCCCACTTGTTCTGTCGATAGAGTCCGAAGCCATCGTTGTACTCCCACCACGTCCAGGCGGTTCCGGAACGGTTGCAGTGGCCGATCATGTACGAGGTCCAGTCGTATATGTCCTCTACAACCACGCTGTTCCACGTCCTGCAAACGCCGAATTCGTTGACAACCACGGGGATGCCCGTCTTCTCCTGAAAATCGTCGATCCATCGGAAGGCGCTGTCGATTTCCTTCGTCCCAGTTTCGGTCGAGTCGGAGCTTGAGAAGCGGACCGTTTCTTGCCCGTAGCTCTGATGAGTAAAGTCCAACGGGGAATAGCTGTGAACGGCGACACCGATCGGACCTGCATTGGCGGGAATCTCCAGTTCGGAAAGCTTCCAGGATCCGTTCCAATCCGCCGCTGCGAGCAGGACAAGACGGCTGGGGTTGGTCCGGCGGATAAGCGGCAAGACCTCGGCCTGCAGCTCGTTCAGCTTGGCGACGTCGAGGTTGCCCCCATCGGTCGTGTGCGGCTCGTTGATCAGCTCGAAGACGACGTAGTCGGAGCGGTTCTTGTAGCGGTCGGCGACAAGCTCCCAGATGTTGAGAAAGTCCGCCTTGTCGGTGGCATTGTCGGTGTTTATATTAGTCCAGCCGTGAAAGTCCACACAGACGTACAGCTGATGCAGCTCGCACAAGTCGAGGATGCTGTCAATGTCCGCAATGTTGGACTTGAGCGCATTGCTGCTGCGGTCGTAGTAGTTCCTGAAATCGACCGGCAGGCGAATGTGGTCAAAGCCCTTCGCCTTTAGCCCGGTGTAGGTCGACTCTTTGTACAAATAGTCGGCGGAGACATGCCCAAAGGCAAAGCTACCGTATTCAAGCCGGGAAAGGTTGACGCCTTTCTTTAACTTGAACTTGGCGGAATCCGCGATTGCTAAGACCTGCGCCGAGCAGAGCGCAAGCGAAAGGAATACAGCAGTTTTGAACGACATATCAAACATGATTCAGTTGGGTGGTTCAACGCCGACATTATAGAAAATCGCGCCAATGTCCAGCAACCCCCCGATCGGGGGGTGGGGCAACGCAACGCCGATTCATCACCTTCGCCGTCCTTCCTTGCACCACGTCTTTTCAAACCAGCCTTGTTCTTGAGCGAAAATAAGAGCGCGGCAAATCCGCGCCCCGCGTCGAGCCCAATTCGCGGCTCGGCCTACGGCCTCGGGGGATACGCGCCCCCGTTGTCTCGTGCTACTGCTGGATGTCGATCTTGTACCTGAAGAACATCTGGGACGGGAAGACGTATCCCGAGGACTCGCTCGCGGTCGGCTTCCAGAGACCGTCAGCCGCGAACTTCTTCATCGGGACGAGCGTCGCGTTGCTCCAGTCCGTGAGGTCGGGCGTCGCGAGGATGCCGAAGGTGACGTCGTCTCGCCCGGTCGC
>JAFRJH010000132.1 GCA_017432385.1 Kiritimatiellia bacterium | reverse complement strand
GCCGGTCGTCCCGCCCGGGGTGGAGGAGACTGACGCCATTGACGAGACCGACCGCGGCGAAGGCGGGTTCGGGTCGACCGGAAAATGATTCTCAGGATATACAAGTACGGCGAGCAGGTGCTTCGCGAGAAGTCGAAGCCGGTCGATGTCGTCACGGACGAGCTGCGTGCGCTTGCGGACGACATGCTTGAGACGATGTATAAGGCGAAGGGCGTCGGTCTTGCCGCCGAGCAGGTCGGCCGCCTTGAGCGGATGTGCGTCATCGACGTGCCCGCGGGGTGCGACGAAAAGGACGACGAGGCTTTCAACGCCCCGATAAAGATGCCGCTCCGGCTCTTCAATCCTGAAATCATCGCCCAGGAGGGATCCAAGCTGGACAAGGAGGGATGCCTGAGCTTTCCCGGCGTCGGCGGCTCCATCTCCCGCGCCGCGCAGGTGACCTGCCAGTACGTCGACGCCGACAACCGTCCGCAGATCATCACCGCGCGCGGATTCCTGGCCCGGGCGCTCCAGCATGAGATAGACCACCTCCACGGGATTCTCTACGTGGACCATATGTCCGCAGTCGAGCGGCTCTCCGTGGCCCCCAGGCTAAAGAAGCTTGCCAAGGCGAACGGCGGCGCGCGATAGTGCGCGGTTCCGCCGGTGCGGGACACAAAAGGAGAAGGCCGCGGATTCCCGCGGCCTTCATTGCCTTCTCCTGCCCCGCGCCTTACTTGACGACGATGACGGAGTTGAACGTGCCCTGGTCGTTCTGGACGGAGTTGACGTTCTCCGGATCGGCGCACCAGGTGCCGTCGACGACGAACTTGTACTGGTACTCGCCGGGGACGAGCTTCACCGTGGCGGCGTAGACGCCGGTCTTCGCGCTGTAGACCATCTTCTTGGCGGTCGGGTTCCACTTGTTGAACTCGCCGGCGACGTAGACGGCCTTGCCCTTTTCGGCATGAACCGTGAACGTGACGTTCTTGGCGACCGGCTTGGCGGTTTTTGCGGCGGCCGTCTTCACGGCCTTCTTGGCGACGACCTGCTTGGCAGGGGCGCACTTCTTTGTGGTCTTGATCTTCATTTGTTCCTCTTTTTTGCAGACGCGCAGAAATTTTCCGTTCCCGGACCTTCTTTCCAGCGAACGAGCGAATAGTATCTCATATTTTTTCGAAAAGTCAACGGCAAAATAAGAAAATTTTTGATATAATTCCGTCAATGCAAGACAGTTGGAAAGAGAAGGCGCTGAAGTACGGTACGATTGCGTTTGTGCTGTCCGTCATTGTCGGCGGATTCGTGATTGCATGGCCGGACTTCATGCGCGGCAGGGAGCTCCGCCGCCAGGTCGAGAGCCTCTCGGCCAAGATAGAGGAGAAGAAGCAGGAGATCGCCGTCCTCAAGGAGAATCAGCGCCGGTTCGCGACCGACAGGCAGTTCATAGAGACGATTGCACGGCAGAAGCACCGCGTGTATCCGGGCGACCTTGTGTTCGTGTCCGAAGACGAGTGATGGCGAACTTCCTGAGATTGCTGGCCGGAGTCCTTCTGCTTCCGGCGTGCTGGGGCATGGGGCGCGCGTTTTTCGATTCCGTCCTCGTCGCCGGAGGCGCGACCGGGTTCAGTCCGGAGGCGGTGGCGCTCCTGGGGGGGAAGGCCGCCTTCATCCTCTGCTGGATGGCGCTCTCGCATCCCGTGCGCACATACGTGCTCGGGCACGAGCTTACGCATGCGATGTGGGGGCTCATGTTCGGTGCGGTTCCCTCTCGCCTCAGGGTTGGCGAGTCCGGCGGCAGCGTCAACCTGACGAAGTCCAACATGCTGATCACGCTTGCGCCGTATTTCTTTCCGTTCTATACCTTCGTGGTGGTCGTTGCGGCGCTCGTGACGTACGCCTTTGTGCGTCCGCTCCCGTGGCTCCCGCTCTGGATGTTCATGGTGGGGTTCACATGGGCGTTCCATGTCCTTTTCACCGTCGAGACGCTCACGCAGCGCCAGCCCGACGTCAGGCTCTACGGCCGCGTCTTCTCGTGGGTGTTCATCTTCATGGCGAACGTGCTTCTCGTCCTCGTCTGGCTGGCGTCGACGACGCCGCTCGGGTTTGCCGAGGCGGGCATGTCCGTCGCGCATCACGTCGCAGCCGCGTACTGCGCGGTCGCAGGCGCCGCGGCGTCCGCCTTCGGATGGCTGCGTTCGCTTGCGGCGGGCGCAGCGACAGGGGAGGCCGCATAGCATGTTCCCGGATCTCGTAGACATCGGATTCCTCCACCTCAAGACCTACGGCGCGTGCATGGCCGTCGGTTTCCTTCTCTGCTGGACGATCGCGACGAGGCTCTGTCCGCGCAGGGACCTCCCGAACCTGCTGATGATGCTGATGGCCGGGGGCGTCGCCGGAAGCCGCATCGCGTACGTGGTCGAGCACTGGAGCTCGGAGTTCGCGGCGAACCCCGCGGCGGTGGTCCGCGTGGACCAGGGCGGGCTCATGTTCTACGGCGGGCTCATGCTCGACATCGTCATATTCCTCGTCTGGTGCAGGGTGAAGAAGGCGGACGTTCTGGAGATGGCGGACGTCCTCTGCTCGGTCATTCCGCTGGGGCACGCCTGCGGACGGATAGGATGCTTCTTCTTCGGCTGCTGCTACGGGAAGCTTTCGGATTCCGCGCTTGCGGTGCGTTTCCCGAGATTCTCCCCGGCGTGGCACGAGCAGCTGCGCGACGGACTCATCTCGGCATCCGCGCGGCAATCCCTCCCGGTCCTGCCCACGCAGCTCTTCGAGGCGGCTGCGCTGCTGGCGCTCTTCGCGGTGCTCATGCTCCTCTTCCTGCGCCACCGCCGGCATGTCGCCGCGGCGTACCTCGTCGGCTACGCGGCGATACGGTTCGGACTCGAGTTTCTGCGCGGCGACCCGCGCGCGGCGTTTCTGGGCATGAGCATCGGGCAGGTCATATCGGTCGCAATGGTCTTCGTCGGAATTGCGTTCTACGTCTATGGCAAATCTCCACGTCATAATAGGTGAGGACGACTACCTCGTCGCCGAAACCGCGAAGAAGCTGGTCGGGGGCGTCTCCGGCGCGGCCCTGGAGATCATAGACTCCGTCTCCTCGGCGAACGCCGAGCAGCAGCTCCGCGACATCGCCGAGGCGGACGCGTCGTACTCCACTCCGCCGTTCCTCGAGCCCGTCAAGACGACGTGGTGGAAGAATGTCGGCTTCCTCCCGTGCCGCGGCGCGAAGGCGCCGGCGCAGGACGTCTTGGACGCGCTTCTCCGCCTTGCGCGCAGGTTCGCGGCCTCTCCGCTCGGCGAGAACCAGCGCTTCGTCCTGTCCGGCCCCCGGCTCGACCAGCGCGGCGAGTTCGCGAAGCTGCTGAAGTCCGCCGGCGCGGAGATCGCCGTCTTCGCCGCGGGCAAGCCGTGGGAGCGGGCCCGCGCCGCCGTTGTCCGCGCAGTGGACCTCGCCGCGGAGATGAACATGAAGTTCGAGCCCGGCGCGGCGGACGCGTTCATCGCCCGCGTCGGCGCGGACGCGCGCTCAGTCGCGAGCGAGCTTGGAAAGATGCGCGACTACCTGGGTCCCGGGAGGCACACCGTGTCGATTGCCGACGTCGACGAGGTCGCGTCGCAGGGCGTCGGCGTCGAGCCTGAGCTGTGGGCGGTCACGGACGCAATCGGCGCGCGGGACTTCGCCAGGGCTTCCGACGCGCTCGCGCGCTTTTCCCAGGAAAGCGGCTTCGCCGTCCTCATGACGACCGTGATCGAGAAGTTCTTCCGCCAGCTCGCGGAGCTGAAGGACGCGAAGGAGAAGGGGAAGGAGGGCCTTCTCGCCGAGAGCATGAGCCCGTGGGCGGCGAAGAAGAACTCGGGGTTCCTGCGCAACTGGTCCCTGCAGGAGCTCCGCGCGGCCCGCGCGCGGTTCATGGCTCTCCGCGAGAAAGCCGTGTCGTCGTCCGCCTCCGTCGACGCGCTTGTCGTAAAAGAGGTCGCCCAGGCCTGCAGAAGGAGGGGCGCGAGGTGAACGAACACGAAATGCTGAACCTCCGTCAGGCCGCCGGGCACGTCCACCTCGAGCCCAACGAGCTGAAGCACTTCGCGCAGCGCGGCGAAATCGACGCGCAGGAGCGCGGGGGCGACTGGTACTTCGAGCACCGTGTCCTCGACGAGTGGGCGCAGCGCAACATCCTCGCGTCGACCGTCAGGGACCTTAGGCATCAGCACGACGCGATGATGGACGAGCAGCGCCGCGCGCGGCGGGAGGGCTGGGGCGTCTCGGAGCTTTTCCGCACGGACGCCATGTCGCTCGCCATCGCGGCGAAGGCGAAGGCGGGGATAATCCGAGACATGACCGACCTGGCGGAGCGCTCGGGGCTCGTGTACGACGTGGACGGCCTCTTCAAGGAGCTCGTCGCGCGAGAGGAGGCCGCCTCCACCGCCATAGGCGAGGGAATCGCGCTTCTGCATCCGCGCTTCCACGACCCGTACCTCTTCGAGGAGAGCTTCATCGCATACGGACGCAGCGAGCGTCCGATATTCTTCGGCTCGACGGACGGCTCCGGCACGCGGCACTTCTTCCTCGTGTGCTCAACCGACCACGAGATGCACCTGCACATCCTCGCGCGCCTCGCGATGCTTGCGCACGGGACGGACCTGATAGAGCGCCTCGACGCCGCGGAGGACGCGGAGACCGTAGTCGCGGCGGTCGGGGAATGTGAAGCGGAGTACCGGAAATGAAGAAGCTGTGGCTTTTCGACCTTGACGGAACACTGGCAGACACGGACCGCGACATCCGCGAGGCGTGGAAGGCGACGATGCGCGACCTCGGGCTCTCGTGCCCTTCGTTCGAGCGCGATTTCGTGGCCGGCCCGCCGATAGAGGAGATGGCGCGGGCGCTGTTTCCGGACATCTACACCGACGGCCTTGGAGCGCGGCTCCGCGCGGGTTTCGGCGCGCACTACGACCACGACGGGTTCGCGAACACCTTCGAGTACCCGGGCGTGGCGGACCGCGTCCGAGAGCTCCGCGCCTCCGGCGCGAAGGTCGTGATCGCGACTAACAAGCGCTACGCCGGCGCGATGCTGATGGCGGAGAAGTTCGGATGGCCGGAAATCTTCGACGGAATCTTCGCGGGCGACATGTACAGGGACGACCCTGCCGTCGGCAAGCTGAAGAAGCCCGCCCTCGTGCGGCTCATAACGGGCAGGTTCGGCGTCGCGGGCGCCGAATGCACGCTTGTCGGCGACACGAAAAGCGACTTCGAGGCGGCTCGGGAGAACGGAATCGAGTCCGTCGGCGTGACATGGGGCTACGGCACTCCCGCCGAGCTCACCCTCGCCGACCGCATAGCGACATCAGCCTCCGAGATATGACTCCCGGAGGCACGAGGAAAGGAAGGCACACATGCCATTGACAGTCGACACCATACGCAACTTCGCGGGCGGCGACGGCATCCTGCTCAACAGCCAGGGCGGGCTTGACACCGTCGGCAAGGGCCAGCGGTTCAGGAGCTTCTTCAACATCGGAGACGCCCGACAGCGGAACGCCGAGACGCTGACCGCCATCCACCACGCGATCATCAACGACCAGCGGTACTTCTCCGTCGACGTCCAGGCCGAGGCCGCCAGGCTGCTTTCGCAGGTGAGGACCGACCGCGCGGTCGGCACCGCCGAGATCAAGTCCATAATCGACAGGCTGGACAAATTGTCCACGGACGCGCTGCGGCGCTCCTCTGCGATGGAGATCGGGTCCGGCCGGGTCGCCGCGCGTGGATTCCCGGCCTTCCTGCCGGCGTCGGGCGGACAGGGGTACCTGAAGCTCGCGCGAGAGCATATTGTCCCGCGGAACGAGCCGCAGGGCGGCTTCGGGCGGTTCGACTACGACGCCGCGCTGGACGCCTTCGACGCCGTGATGGGCGGGCTTTTCGCCCGCATAGGGGACGGGGCCGGCGACAAGGATGTCCTCGGCGACATCTGCGGCCAGGCCTTCCGCCTCTTCAGCGGCGGACTCATGGGCCAGGCGGACCTCGACGGCGTCGTCGATGCGCTTAAGGCGAATCTCGACGAAAGCCGCGCGCTGGGCGCGCTCTACGGCGACCAGACCAGGCGCGAGGTGGTCGACATGATCAGGATGATGGGCAAGCCCATCGCGCCCACGGCCACCGTGCCCAATCCGATGCGCGCGCTGGTGGATGTCGGGCGCAGCGTCCAGTTCGACAGGATCGCCGCGCTGAGCGCCAACTCGTCCGCGCAGGAGATCAACGACGCGATACACGGATTCGTCTCCGCCCTGACGACCCTGCCGAACGGCCTCTCGTTCTCGGACAACAACGAGGTGATCTCGGTCCAGACGCTGATGGCGCACTGCGCGGTCAACTCGATGCCCGATGACGTGAAGGAGAGGTTCCTCGCCGCGCTCGAGTCCGATACCGGCAAAAATCTCCTTGCCTTCTACGCGTCGGAGTATTCGTCAAGGGAGGCCAGCAACATGACGTCCTTCGTCACCATAGCCGTGGCGCAGATCAAGAAGGCGCTCGGAAAGCCGGATCCCGAGCGGCCGATCCCCGTGCCGCGCGCGCCGGACGTGTCGAAGCTGACGCCGCGGCTGCTCTCGCAGTTCTCGTTTTCCGGAACCGTCACGGGCAACGGCCCGGGAAGAGTCCGCACCTTTGCGGAAAACATCGACCTGAACGGCGCCACGGGGACCGCGCGCACCAAGATGGCGGACAGCTGCCTCGCGATGGTCGTGACGAACATATCCCAGCAGATCGGCGACGGACTGTGCGATGTGGAGCTGGGCGAAGACGGCAAGGTCTCCTCGCGTACGTTCAATCCGGACAAGATCGACACCCAGTTCGACCTTGACCTGCGGCGCGGCTCGACGGTGCGTCTCCCCGGCGGGCAGGAGCTGCCGAAGGATCCGGCCGCGGCGCGCGACGAGCTTGTCCGGTTCCTGACGGGCGACGGGTCCGCGACCTTCAAGGACGCCGACACGCCGACCAAGGTGAAGGTGCACATACTCTCCAGCTGCATGAACCAGGCCATGTCCGGAATCGCCTTGAGCGCGTACGGCGAATGCCTCAGCGGCGACGCGGCCGGCGGGTACGCAAGGTTCCTGACGGCCACCAACGACAAACTGGACCGCCAGGAGGTCTATGAGCTCTCCCGGGACGCCAACGGCGACGTGAAGCTGCACTTCGTCTCGCACCGCCCGGTCAAGGTGCTCGTCGTCGAGGGCAATGCCACGCCTATCGGCCAGGGAAGCTACGACGAGTTCGAGATGGACGTCTCCTTCCCCGCGGCCAACCTGGACGCGCTCTCCCGCGCCGACTGGTCGAAGTACGACCACAATCCCGTGAGGGCGGCAGACCGCAGCCACGCCGACCTGAACCGCCACAGGACCGCGGCCGACCTCGTCCCCGACCAGTACATGTTCAAGGGGACGGTCGCGATGTATCCGCATATCCACATAGAGAAGGCCTGATCGATCGGCGAAAGGACAACGCAATGACTACCTACGAAAGACTTGTGTCGGAACTGGCGGACGGACTCGGCGCCGATATCTCGCCGGACGAATCCGGCATCACCGAGGTGTTCGCGGAGGGGCGCGTCGTGACGCTCCGCGGCGACGAGACGGGCGAGCGCGAGCTGTCGGCCTTCACCTCCGTCGCCACGGCGCCGGATAAGGGGTTTGACGCCGCCACGCTCTCGCGGGCCCTGAAGATGAACCTCTTCGGACGCGAAGTGGCGGGCCACCACCTCGGACTCTTCGGCGACATGCTGATTCTCTCGGCGTCGATTCCCCTTGCCGGTCTGACCGCAGAGGACCTTGCAGACCGTCTGGTCGTCCTGGCTCGGCTTGCCGGAGAGCTTTCCTCCTCGCTCGGGCCCGACGCTCCGAACATGCCCGAGGCGGAGGTCGCCCCTTCCGACGGCAGCTACATTGCCGTGTAGCGGGCCCAGGAGGCCGGCGGGAAGGCCCTGCGCCATGCAGACAACTGCCGAACCTAGGATATGGAAAGGCGCCTGCCTGCCGTGGCGTGGGTCGTCGAGCCGCCGTTTTTAGAATCCGTTTTTCATGGAATGGATTCCAGGGCGGCGGGGGCAAATGTGAGAGGTTCCCATATCTGAACGCGATGCCCCATGTTGGCTGTTTTATGGTATAATCTTCCGCATGAGCGAAAAGATCACCATGCAGGGCGGGAAGCTGTGCGTTCCCGAGAATCCGATTATTCCTTTCATCGAGGGCGACGGAACCGGCCCCGACATCACACGCGCGGCGATGGTCGTCTGGAACGCCGCCGTGGAGAAGGCCTACGGCGGAAAGCGCAAGATCGAATGGAAGGAGGTCCTCGCCGGCGAAAAGGCGTTCAAGTCGACGGGCGAGTGGCTTCCCCAGGCTACGCTTGACGCATGCCGCGACTGCCTCGTCTCCATCAAGGGCCCGCTCACGACGCCCGTCGGCGGCGGAATCCGCTCCATCAACGTCGCGATGCGCCAGGAGCTCGACCTCTACGTGTGCCTCAGGCCCGTCCGCTGGTTCAAGGGAGTGCCTTCCCCGGTGAAGCGCCCCGAGCTCACCGACATGGTGATCTTCCGCGAGAACACGGAGGACATCTACGCGGGCATCGAGTGGATGAACGGGACTCCCGAGGTCGAGAAGGTCAAGGCGTTCCTCCTCGGCGAGATGGGCGTCAAGAAGATCCGCTTCCCGAAGACGGCGTCGATCGGCATCAAGCCGGTCTCGCTCGAGGGCACCGAGCGCCTCGTGAAGGCCGCGCTCGACTACGCGATCGACAACGACCGCAAGTCGGTGACGCTCGTCCACAAGGGCAACATCCAGAAGTTCACCGAGGGCGCGTTCCGCGACTGGGGCTACAAGCTCGCCCAGCGCGAGTACGGCGCGACGCTGATCGACAAGGGACCGTGGTGCGAGTTCAAGAACCCGAAGACCGGCCGCATGATAACGGTCAAGGACTGCATCTGCGACGCGTTCCTGCAGCAGATCCTGACGCGTCCCGCCGAGTACGACGTGATCGCGACCCTGAACCTCAACGGCGACTACGTCTCGGACGCGCTCGCGGCGACGGTCGGCGGCATCGGCATCGCGCCCGGAGCGAACATCAACTACCAGACGGGCGTCGCCGTCTTCGAGGCGACGCACGGCACGGCGCCCAAGTACGCCGGGCTCGACAAGGTCAACCCCGGCTCGCTCATCCTCTCCGGCGAGATGATGCTTAGGTACATGGGCTGGACCGAGGCCGCTGACAAGATCATCGAGGCGATGGACAAGGTAATCGCCGCGAAGACGGTGACCTACGACTTCGCCCGCCAGATGGAGGGCGCGACCGAGGTCAAGTGCTCCGAGTTCGGCGCGGCGCTCGCGGCCGCGATGTAGCCATCCGCGGCGGATCTGCCGCGTAAACCTATTTGCCAAAGGAGTTTGCGATGAACAGAGTCAGTATGGTCATGTCGGTTTCCGCGGCGGTCTTTGCAATGGCGGTCGGCCGGGCGGCGGCGGACGGAAGGGCGATGAAGCCCGGCTACGGGGCCGTCGAGCCCGCGAGGTTCGACCTCGAGAAGGTCGAGCCCCTTTCGGCCGTGACCGCGGCGGATCTGCCGCGCGAGGGGACGAACTCGGTGCCGCTCAAGGGCGCGAGCGACCTGGACGTCATCCGCGCTGGCGCCGCGGCGTTCTACGGAACTGCGAAGGCAACGGAGGGAACGCTCGAGTTCACCATCTCAGGCGACGAAAAGCCGCTTTGGTCGAGCGGACCCCTCAAGGCCGGTGAATCAAGGGACTTCGAGCTCGACGTCCGCGAAGTTGCCATCGTGACGTTCTCCACCAAGGGCGGCGGCGCGGGCGCGTGGGACGGAATCAAGTACGCCTGCAACACGAAGATGTGGAAGGGAGGCGACGACCTGAGGGGCATCTCGCCGCTCGCCACATACCGCGAATCGGTGATCGAGAGGAATCCGCCGTGGGAGAATCCGCGCATCTTCGCCGTCAACCGCTGCGCGTCGCACGTGCCGATCTTCGCCTACGACACGGTCGAGGCGGCCCGCGCGTCGAAGTCGCGCGAGGATTCGCCGTGGTTCATCCCGCTTGACGGCGTCTGGAAGGTGAAGTGGGCTCCAGAGCCGGCGAAGGCGCCGGTCGGATTCGAAAGCGCCGCGTTCGACGTCTCAAGGTGGCCGACGGTAAAGGTGCCCGAGTCGCTCGAGTGCGCCGGGTTCGGCACGGCGCTCTTCAGAAACGTCGGCTACTACTGGTCGGCGGATCCGCCGTTCGTGTCCCGTCCCGCGCCGACGAACTTCCTCGTCCACGCCGAGCCGAACGGAACGGCGAGCTACAGGCGCGAATTCACCGTGCCCGCGAGCTGGTCCGCGCGACGCACGTTCCTTCGCTTCGACGGCTTCGCCTCGGCGATCGACGTGTGGGTGAACGGGAAGAAGATCGGCTATGCGCAGGATGGACGCCAGGGCGCGGAGTTCGACGTCACGGACGTCGTGAAGCCGGGCGGAAACACGCTTGCCGTGAGGACCTACCGCCTCTGCGACGGCAGCTACATGGAGGACCAGGACTTCTACCGCCTTTCGGGCATCATCCGTCCCGTGTTCCTCCGCAGCGAGCCGGAGAAGCGCATCCGCGACTTCGCGGTCGCGACCGTGCGCGCTTCCGAGGACGAGCCGCATGCGGGCGGCACATGGCTGTTGAAGGTCGACGCCGACATTCCGGGCGACTGCAAGGTCGAGCTTTCGCTTTTCGAGAAGGACGGCAAGCCCGTTCCTGCCACGCCAGTCGCCGTCTCGCCGAGCCTCGCGCTGCGCGTGAAGGCGCCCAGGCTCTGGAGCGCCGAGGAGCCGAACCTGTACCGGCTCGTCGTTGCGCTGAAGGACGGTTCGGGACGGCTTCTCGAGGCCGTGCCGCAGAACGTCGGCTTCCGCGAGGTCGTGCGCAGGGACTCGCAGATCCTCCTTAACGGGCAGGCGATCCTCTTCAAGGGCGTGAACCGCCACGAGATGGATCCCGACCACGGCTACGCCGTTCCGTACGAACGCATGGTAGAGGACGTGAAGCTCATGAAGCGCAACAACATCAACGGCGTGCGCCTGAGCCACTACGCGAACGATCCGCGCTGGTACGACCTCGCCGACGAATACGGCCTATACCTCGTGGACGAGGCGAATCTCGAGACGCACGGATGCAGCCACCACGGATGGATCAACCACACGCGGCGGCAGAATCCGATCGCCCGCGTCACGGGGGGCGCGCGCAACCCCGTCGTCGACCCGCGTTTCCGCGCCGCCGCGCTCGACCGCGACCGCGGCATGGTGATGCGCGACAAGAACCATCCGTCGGTCGTCATCTGGTCGCTGGGCAACGAGAACTTCGTCGCGTGGAGCGACTTTTTCCCGGAGGCGGCCGAGCTTGTCCGCTCCATCGACCCCACGCGCATGATCATGAACCAGTTCAACGGATTCAAGGACATGAAGGACGCGATGTACACGCACGTGGACTCGCTCGTGAAGTACGGCAGGCGCACCGACACCGACATGCCGTTCGTCATCTGCGAGTATTCGCACGCGGCCGGCAACAGCTGCGGCAACCTGAAGGACTACTGGGACGCAATCAACACCTACCGCAACCTGCAGGGCGGGTTCATCTGGGAGTACGCAGACCAGGGGCTCCGCGCCGAGATCAATGTCGCCGAGCAGCGCTGGCCGCGTGCGAACGGGCGATACTGGGCCAATGCGGCGAACGGAATCGTTACGTCCGACCGCAGGCCCACGCCGCAGCTCCCCGAGGTCAAGTACTGCTACCAGACGGTGAACGTGCTCCCGGTGGACGTGGCGAAAGGCGAGTTCGACGTCACGAACCGCGCGTTCTTCACGAACCTCTCCGTGCTTGAATGCGACTGGACGTGCGAGGACGACGGCAGGGTCGTCGCGTCGGGATCGCTCGGCCGGCTGGACGTGAAGCCGCAGGCGGGCAGGCGCGTGAAGCTCGCTCCTCTGCCGATGAAGCAGGGAACGGGCATGCGCACCTGGAACTTCTCGTTCAAGACCGCGGCGGCGACCCCGTTCTGCGAGAAGGGCTGGGAGATGGCTCGCGACCAGGTGCTGACGTTGTCTGGCTCGCCCGACCCGCGCAGGCTCGCGGCGTTGCCGAATGTCGCCATGACCGATGCATCCGGTGCAGTGACGGTGACCTCCGGCAGGTCTTCATGGACGGTTTCAAAAACGAACGGCGCGCTCACTGGCTGGAAAGTCGGCGGCAAGGAGCGCCTTGCCGCGCCGCTCGAACCGAGCTTCTGGCGTGCGCCGACTTCCAACGGAAGGGGATCGGGCATGGCGAACAAGCGCAAGGCCTGGAAGGAGGCGGCCGAGCACCGCAAGGTGACGGACGTCAAGGCGGGCGACGGCAAGGTCGAGGTCTCGTTCGCGTTCCCCGACGCGAAGGAGACCAGGGGACGGATCGTCTACTCCTTCGCGGACGATGGGTGTCGCGTGGAGTTCGAGCTGCTTGCGGAGGGCAAGGATCTCGCCGACCCGCCGCGCTTCGGGCTTACCTGCCAGGTGCCGCGTGCGTTCGACCGCGTGACGTGGTTTGGACGCGGTCCGCACGAGAGCTATTCCGACCGCAAGGCGTCCGCGTTCTACGGACGCTACACGGCGGCGGCGGACGACCTCTTCTTCCCGTACGCGCAGCCGCAGGAGAACGGGAACCGCATGGACGTGCGGGAGCTCGAGCTGGTGGCGGCGGACGGCGACGCGATCCGCGTGAAGGGCTGCCCGAAATTCGACTTCAGCCTGCAGCCCTGCACCGCCAGGGAGCTCGAGGACGGATGGAACCCCCACTACTTCAAGCCCGACGCCGCGCGGACGCTCGACATCGACTTCGGACAGTCCGGCGTCGCCGGAGAGGCGTCGTGGGGAGAAGGCGGCAAGCCGTGGGAAAAGCACCGTCTGCCGGTCGGCAAGGTCCTCAAGTACGCGTTTGAGCTGAGGTAGCCTGCACGCCAGAAGGCGGCCTTTGCGCTGGGACATCGAAAATGGCAAGATGCCGCGGTTTGATCCGCGGTATCTTGCTTTTTGGGGCTAAAGCGGCCTTTTTGGGTAAATATCACAATCTATTGTGGTCGCCCTTGCATTGAGGCACAATATTTGGTATTATACTGCACGTCTGTGGAACTGACGAAAAGGGACGTGTGTCCCGAGTGGAGTTTACCACGTGGACCGCAGGCCTTGAAAAGTCGTTCGTCTGGGCATCATTCATTCAGCAAAGGGATGGTGCGATGAAAAAGATAATCAGGGCGGTGCTGCCGGCGTTTCTCCTGGCGGTGTCGGGTGGTCAGATATACGCGGTCACGAACTTCTCGGACGAGATTGCGAAATATATCTCATCCGGCGGCGAGGCCGTCACGAAGGCCCAGGTGCAGTTTGCGTTTTCGCTCGGCATATTCTTTCTCGGCATGGGCGCTGCGTTCTTCGGCAAGATCGTCGAGAAGAACATCCGCCTTTCGACGATCATAGGCACGTCGCTCTTCCTTTCGGGCCTTTGCGTGACGGCTGTCGGAATCACTGCGAAGTCGCTTGCTCTCGTCTATCTCGGGTATGGCTTTCTCATAGGACTTGGAACCGGCATAATCTACATTTCGCCGGTCAAGACGATGATGCTCTGGTTCCCGGAGCACAAGGCGATTGCGGCGGCGCTTCCGATCATTTCCTTCGGACTTGGCTCGACGCTTTCGACGATCGTGTACCGCGGGTGCGGGTTCGGCGGGGCCGAGTCTCTGTTCACCATCCGGTTCCTCGGCTTCTACGACTACTTCAATGTCGCTGACGGCGGGCTCGGCATCGCCAGGGTCTTCTACGCTTTTGCCGCGTTCTATGCGCCTCCGATGATAGCGGCCGCGTTCCTGCTGAAGAAGCCCAAGGTGCAGGTCCAGAGCTTTGGACACGGCATCCCCGAGCTGGAGTTCAGCTACTGGCAGCTCTTCCGCCGCGACCGCTTCTTCTGGCAGGCGTGGCTCTTCATGTTCCTCAACATCTCGTCTGGGCTCTGCCTCATTCCGCTCGCGAAGCAGATGATGTCCTCTCCGACCGTGGGCTATGCCGACGGCGTTGTCACGGCCATCGTCGCCATGTGCGGGCTCATGAACGGCGGCGGAAGGTTCCTCTTCGCATGGTGGAGCGACCGTCTCGCGCGCCGCATCAACATCCTGCTGATCATCCTGGCGATATCCGCCGGCATCATGACGCTTTCGTTCTGGCCGCCCGTCATCGGACTCGCGCTGCTCGTGATCAACGCCTGCTATGGCGCCGGCTTCTCGGTGATTCCCGCCATCCTTGCCGACCACTACGGCATGACCAACATATCCAAGATCCACGGCGCCGTGCTTTCCGCGTGGGGGTTTGCGGGCATTGTCGGAAACCAGGTGGCCATCGCCGTGTCGAAGGCGTTTGGAGGCTACGAGGAGGGCGGACATGGATATGTCGCGGTAGTCACGATGCTTGTCGCCGCATATCTCGTCAACTTCGGAAACGTGCTTCTTCTCCGCCGCCGCCAGGCAAAATGACGGCGCGGAGCATCCGCGGCGGAAACGCTGAACAGTTGTCTCGGTTCGCTTTTGTCCATAACGAGGGTTCGTTTCGGTTATTGTGCTGTGGTGGGGGATGATGTATTATCCCCGCATACGAATTCAATCCGCGAAGGAATCCAAAAATGAGCAACTGCAACTGCGACTGCAAGCTGAAACTGAGGAGCAAATGGGAGTTCGGCGAGGCGAGCGAGTGCCGCCGCGGGCTCCTCTGCGGAATGGGCATTTCGCCCGAGGAGCAGGCCAGGCCGCTGATCGGCGTCGTCAACTCCTGGAACGAGTACAACCCGGGCCACGTGCACCTGAAGGGCCTCGCCGAGCGCGTGAAGCAGGGCATCCGCGACGCGGGCGGCTATCCTGTCGAGGTGATGACGACGGCCATCTGCGACGGAATGGTCCTCAAGGACCCGAAGTACATCGAGGTCCCCTCCAGGAACTCCATCGCCGACCAGGTCGAGATCACGGCTGACGGCAACTTCTTCGACGGCATGGTGATGCTCTCCACATGCGACTCGATCGTCCCCGGGCACCTCATGGCGGCCGCGCGCCTCGACATCCCGACTGTGCTCGTCACCGGCGGCTACATGCCGCTTGGGACGTTCCGCGGCAAGGAGGTCCTCCACATCCACGCGCAGGACAAGGTCGGCACGATGCAGGACGGCAAGATCGACCCCGACGAGTACAACGGGCTCATCGAGCACTCGTGGGGCACGTGCGGCGGCTGCACCTCGATGACGACCGCCAACTCCATGTGCATGGTCGCCGAGGCGCTCGGCATGTCGCTCCCCTACAACTCGACGGTAAGCGCCGTCTCCAGCGAGCTCGCGCTCATCGCCTACCGCGCCGGCCAGCGCGTGATGGACCTCCTCCGCAAGGGCATCACGGCGAGGAAGATCATCACCCCGGCCGCGCTCCGCAACGCGATCAAGATGGACATGGCGGTCGCCGCGTCGTCGAACCTCATCCTCCACATCCCGGCTATCGCGCACGAGGCCGGCTACGACGAGCCTTGGTGGAAGTACTTCGACGAGGCGTCGAACGACATCCCGCTCCTCTCGCACCTCGCGCCGTCCGGACAGTACAACCTGCACGACCTCGACCTCGCCGGCGGTCTCCCCGCGATTATGAAGGAGCTCCTCCCGAAGATCGACGGCGACGCGCTCACCGTGACCGGCAAGACGATGGCCGAGAACGTGAAGGACGCGAAGGTCTACAACCGCGACGTCATCCACACGCTCGAGTCGCCCGTCATGAAGAAGCCCGGCATCGGCGTTCTCTACGGCTCGCTTGCGCCGGAGGGCGCGATCATCAAGATCGCCGCGGTCCCGGACGCTCTCATGAACAAGTTCAGCGGCCCTGCGCGCGTGTTCAACTCGCTCGACGAGGGGCTTGAGGCGCTCCGCGCCGGAAAGGTCAAGCCGGGCGACGCGTGCGTGCTCCGCTTCCTCGGGCTCAAGGCGCGCTTCGGCACGACCGCGTTCATGTTCCAGGAGGAGCTGAAGGGCCGTCCCGAGCTCTACAACTCGTGCGCCGTCATCACCGACGGACGCTTCTCCGGCGGCACGTCCGGCCTCTCGGTCGGCTACGTCTCGCCCGAGGCCGCGCTCGGCGGTCCGCTCGGGCTCGTCAAGGAGGGCGACGTGATCGAGATCGACATCCCGAACCGCAAGATCGACCTCAAGATCGACGACGCGGAGATGGCGAAGCGCAAGGCCGCGTTCTCGTGGAAGTTCGACGAGACGAAGTACCCGCGCTACCTCAACCTCTTCGTCAAGAACGTCGGCTCCATGGCCCACGGCGGTATATGGGAGTGACGGACGTCCTTGTCATAGGCGGCGGGCTCGCCGGATGGCGCGCGGCGGAGGCGGCGGTGAATGCCGGCGCCTCCGTGGCGCTCGTCGCGAACGGAGCCGGGAACTCTCCCGACATCCACGCGATAAACGTTCCGGTCCGCGAAGACGACTCGGTGGAGCTCTTCGTGGAGGACACGCTAAAAAGCGGACGCGGCGGATGCGAAAGGGCGCTTGTCGAGGTGCTTTGCCGCGAGTCCGTGAAGCTGGCGGACGAGTTTCCCTTCGACCGCAACCCCGACGGCTCGTACAAGCTCCTCCAGCCGCTTGGGTGCAGCGTGCCGCGCTGCGTCTCGATCGACCACAGGATCGGCGCGTGGGCCCTCGCGAAGATCCGCCGCGAGCTCGCCGGCAGGGTCGAGGTGGTCAAGGGCCGTGCGACGGCTCTCTCCTTCAACTCTCAACGTTCAACCTTCAGCTTTCGGCTTGGCGATGGCGACGCGGCGGGCGAAGCCAGAAGCGTTGTCATGGCGACGGGCGGCTGGTGCGGGAAGTACGACTTCTCCGACAACCCGCCCGAGCTGCGCGGCGACGGAATCGACATGGCCGTCAGGCTCGGTGCGGCGACGCGCGACATGGACCAGGTGCAGTACGAGCCGACCGTCGCGCTGGCCCCCGATAGGCTCCGCGGCATACCCGTCATCACGACCATGCTCTTCGAGGGCGCGACGTTCCACAACAAGGACGGCGACGAGTTCCTTGCCGACAAGCACGCGAACAAGGACGAGATATCGCGCGCCATCTTCGCCGAGGTCGAGGCCGGAAGGGGCGCTGGCGGCGGCGTGTGGTTCGACGCGACGAAAGTGCCCGCCGAGCTTCTCGACTCCGTATACATCGACACCGTGAAGCGCTATGCGGCTGCCGGAGTCGACATACACCGCGAGCCGATGCTCGTCGCCCCGGCGCCGCACACATCGCTCGGCGGGCTCGTCATAGACGCGAAGTGCCGCGTCTTGCGCGCGGACGGGACTCCGATACAAGGTCTCTTCGCGGCAGGCGAGGTGACTGGCGGAATCCACGGCTTCAACAGGATCGGCGGAAACGCCGGCACTGAAACCCTTGTGTTCGGCAGAATAGCTGGTGCAGGCGCGGCATGCCTGGCGAAAGGAGGGCGATGAAGGGGCTTGATGTCCTAGAGTATTCCGGCGGCGGCTACGCCCGCGTCGTAAACGGCGCGAAGTGGACCGTCGCCGCGCTCAACTACGCCGAGAGGTTCGACGAGAAGAACATCGTCGACCTGGAGCGCCACGTCCTGACGGACGAGGCGTTCGTCCTGCTGGCGGGCGAGGCGACGCTGCTCGTCGGCGAAAAGGCCGAGCGCATCAAGATGGAGCCGCTCAAGGTCTACAACGTCCGCGCCGGGGCGTGGCACAACATCTTCGTCTCGCGCGACGCGCGCGTGCTCGTCGTCGAGAACGCCGACACGTCGAAGGACAACACCGAATACCGCGACCTCAAGACGGGGAACGTGTTCCGCAGGCGTCCGGCGTTCGAGGAGGTCGTGCACGGGACGTACCTCCTGAAGGTCCCGTTCGGACCAGTCTGGACGGGCGTCGAGCTGGTCCGCGGCGAGAAGAACTTCCTGATCGACTCTTCCCATCTCGATCCGGATAAGTACTTGGTTCCCGCGCTCGCCGACCTGGGAATGGCGCCGTCGGACATCGACTGGCTTCTCTGCACGCACGTCCACGGCGACCACATCGGCGGACACCGCGCGCTTCACGAAAAGTACGGGATCAAGGTCGCGACGCTCGACTCCGCCGCGGACGCCCTGCGCGATCCGGTGAAGGTGGCGATCCGCGTCCGCACGCGCTTCCCCGAGAACTCCCCGCCGCCGCAGTCGTACCTGAAGGGCGTCGAGCCGGACCGCGTCCTCAAGGAGGGAGAGCTCCTTGAAGGGCGGTTCCGCGCGATCGCCGCGCCGGGGCACGACGACGACTGCCTCGTGTGGATCGACAACGACACCGGGACGGCGTTCACCGGCGACTCGCTCCAGGGCAACGGCACGGTCTGCCAGGGGATTGCGTTCTACCGCGACCTCGCGGCCTACCGGCACACGCTCGCGAAGCTCAAGTCGGAGCCGATCGAGAACCTCGTCCTCGGCCACTGCTACGACGGCATCGGATCCGTCGTCCGCGTGCGCAACGAGGTCGCCGCGGCGATCCGCTACAGCGAAGAGCGCGTCAAGCTCTACGGCGAGCGCATCGCCGCCTATGTCAAGGCGGGCGTGCCGGTCGAGAAGGAGCCGGTGTCCCTCGCGAAGAAGCTGATCGGCGAGGTCGGCTGCGGCATGCCCGAAAAGCTCTTCCTCGCGCTGCACACTGTCTCTGAGCATCTCAAGGAGGGGGCCTGATGCAAATCTCGAAGCTTCGCGAAGCGGGGAATCCGCATTGGGTCGACGTGCTGCCGGCGGGCGAGTTTCTGGGACTCGCCGACAAGACGGTCCTCCATTCCGGTCCGCCGATCGAGTTCTCCCGCATGTGCGCGGGACACCGCCGCAGCATGGTGAACGCCTGCCTTTTCGAGGGCTGGGCGAAGAGCGAAGGGGAGGCGGTGGCGCTCCTCGAAAAAGGCGAGGTGAAGTGCGAGGCGGCGTACGACTACGCAACGGACGGGTCCGGCTACGGCATCATCACGAAGTCCGTCCCGTTGCTGATCGTCGAGGACCGCGACTACGGCTCGCGCGCGGGGCTCTTCCCGGCCGAGGGGCGCTTCGGCGGCGGCTTCTGCGGATGGGGCGTCTACTCCGAGGACATCGCGGCGAACCTCCGGTGGATGCGCGACACGCTTTTCCGCGAACTGGTCGCGGTGTTGAAGGACGTTGGCGGCTTCCCGATGCGCGACCTCTTCGCCGAGGCGCGGCGGATGGGCGACGAGCTCCATTCGTGCCAGAAGGCGATCGACGCGCTCTTCACGCGGGCGATCGTCCCGTATGCGCTCAAGTGCCGGAACGCGGCGGACCTTCTCGACTACTTCGCGACGACGAACCGGTTCACCCACAACTTCGGACAGGCCACGAGCCGCGCGCTCGTGCTGGGGCTGGAGAAGCAGGGCGAGCGCGGATTCCTCACTGCGGCGGGCGGCAACGGCGTCGACTACGGAATCAAGGTCGCGGGCTCGGACAAGTGGTACGTCGCGCCGGCGCCGATGATCGAAGGCCCGTACCTCGTCGAGGGCGCGAAGCGCGAGAACCAGCTGCCGTGGATGGGCGACAGCTCCATTACCGAGTGCCGCGGCTGGGGCGGTCGGATAAGGCCCGTAAACCCGGAGGTGACAGGCGGAATCGTGATCAACGGCGGGATGATGGACGTCAACGGCGGCTGGATGGGCGCCGGCTCGACGCGCATGCCGCAGGCATGCCTTGATATGGCAAGGGAGGACGGACATGCTCTTGAACTGGGTTGACTACGCGGTCATCGCCGCGTTCTTCGCGATCCTCGTGGCCATCCCCGCGGTCGCGGCGCTCAAGACGCGCAGGGGCGGCGGCGCCGAATACTTCCGGGGCGCGAACTCGATGCCGTGGTGGCTGATCGGCGTGTCGATGGTCGCGGCGACGACGTCGACCAACTCCGCCAACCTCTTCACGGAGATCATCCGCCGCGACGGTCTTTCCGGCAACTGGGTCTGGTGGGCGTTCCTCTCCACCGGCCTGCTCACGGTGTTCGTCTATTCCAGGCTCTGGGTGCGGTCCGGCGCGACGACCGACATCGCATTCTACGAGCTGCGCTACGCCGGGAGGCCCGCCGCGTTTCTGCGCGGATTCCGCGCGCTCTATCTCGGCGTCATCTACAACCTCGTCGTGATGGCGACGGTGCTTCTCGGCGCAATCAAGATCGGATGCGTCATGTTCGGGGTGTCGGCGTGGACGGTTCTCGCGGTCACGGCCGCCGCGTCTCTCGTCTATTCGTGCCTGAGCGGAATACGCGGGACGATCTACACCGACTTCTACCTCTTCGCCGTGGTGATGGCCGGGGCGTTTGCCGTCATGTACTACGCGGTGGAGCACCCGGCCGTAGGCGGATGGTCGGCGATGATGGCGAATCCGGCGGTCGCGTCGCGTACGTCGTTTCTGCCGGACTTCTCGAAGACGGACTCGCTGATTGCGGTGTTCGTGATTCCGGTCGCCGTGCAGTGGTGGAACGTCTGGTACTCCGGGTCCGAACCGGGCGGCGGCGGATACATCGTGCAGAGGCTTCTCACGGCGAAGACGCCGGACCATGCGCTCGGCGGCACGCTCTTCTTCAACGTCCTCAACTACGCTCTGCGTCCGTGGCCGTGGTACATCGCGGCGTTTGCGTCAATCCTGATATTCCCGGACCTGGATTCCATCCGCGCCGCTTTTCCGGACGTCGACCCGTCGCTTGTCGGCGACGACATGGCCTATCCCGCGCTCGTGAAGGTGGTGCCGAACGGGTGGATAGGCGTCGTGGCCGCATCGCTCATGGGCGCGCTCTTCTCGACGATCGCGGCGCAGCTGTCGATGGGCGCGAACTACGTTACGAACGATCTCTGGAAGCGCTTCATCCGAAAGGACGCCGGCGACGGGGAGCTGATTTTCGTGGCGCGCGCGGCGTCCGTCGTCCTTATGGCCCTCGGCTGCGTCCTCGCGCCTCTCCTCGAAAGCGCGAAGGCCGGCTTCGACCTGATGGTTCAGGTGGGCGCGGGGACTGGGCTCGTGTTTCTGCTGAGGTGGTTCTGGATGCGCATCAACGCATGGACGGAGATCGTCGCGATGCTCGTGTCGTTCCTCTGCGCGGTGTTCTTCCAGCTGGTCTGGCCGCACGTCTCGGAGACTCCGCTCCTCTTCTGGCAGAAGCTTCTCCTGACCATTGCCGTCACGACCGCCGCCTGGCTCGCCGCGACGTTCGCGACCAGGCCGGAGAATCCCGAGACGGTCGCGAAGTTCAGGTCGCTCGTCCGCGCGGATGGGCGTGATGTCGGCAGGGGCGTGCTTCTCACCTTCCTCGCCGCCGTCGGCATCTTCGGTTTCATGGCGCTCGTCGCCGGGCTGGTATGCCGCTGATCTGTCCGGCGCGCTACCAGGCTATCGGCGCGATGCCGTTCGAGGCAAGGTATTCGTTTGCGCGCGAGAAGGGCCTGGATCCGAAGAAACCGCGGTAGGCCGACAACGGCGACGGGTGGGCCGACTCGATCACGCAGTGGCGCGTGCGGTCGATGAACGACCCTTTCTTCTGGGCGTACGAGCCCCACAGGATGAACACGAGATGTTCGCGTCGCTCGGCAAGCGCGCGGATCACGGCATCGGTGAAGACCTCCCATCCGCGGCCCTGGTGGGATCCTGCGCGGTGTGCCTCCACTGTTAGCGTCGCGTTTAGAAGGAGGACTCCCTGCTGAGTCCAGTCCAGAAGGTCCGGCATCTTCCCGAGTTCCTTGGCTATGTTGACGAGGGATGGCGGGGTCTGGACTGAAGGCGGTACATAGAAGCACAACCCCTGGGCCTGTCCCGGTTCGTGATACGGGTCCTGTCCTATTATCACCGCCTTGACCTTGTCGAACGGCGTGCGGTTGAATGCCTCGAAAATCTTTCCCGGGGGCGGATAGACGACGCCGTTGCGGTATGCGGCGCGCACGAATTCCGCGAGTCTCGCGAAATAGGGCTTCTCGAATTCGTCGGCGAGGACCGCCTTCCATGACTCTTCGATTTTGACTTCCATGGCGAATATGATAGCATAAAAGAGTGGGTCGTTGTGGAGGTGTTTCAGTTGTGTCTGTTGCCGTGGCGGCAAAATAACGCCGTATTTTCGCCGAAAAAACCGATATTTCTGGCGTTTAGAAATTATTTGAAAAAATCTTCATTTTCCCCCTTGCCCCCGGGAGGCAATTTGTGATATAATTTCCACCCGTTCGCCCAAAGCGGACATTGCTCTTTGAAAGTCG
>JAFRJH010000011.1 GCA_017432385.1 Kiritimatiellia bacterium | reverse complement strand
GAAGAAGCAGGTCGTCGGCGACGCCGAGGCGAACGCGCTCCTCAAGGGTTCGAAGGGCACCCCCAGAAGGGGCTGGGAGGAGTTCTACAGGGTCTGACGGTCCGTCCGGAAATGCACGGCAGCACAGGTTCCGAAGTTACCGCGAACGGTGACTTCGGAGCTTTTTCCGCTGGCTGCGCACCGCGCCGGCCCCGAAGTGTGCGAGACCTCTTCGCGATATTTATGGTATAATCTTCCCCCATGAATCTCGAAGGAGAGCTGACGGCAGTACTTGGATTCTTCTCGTTCTGGCTCGGAGCGTGCATCGCCTCGTTCCTTAACGTGGTCATCTGGCGTGTGCCGCGCGGCGAGTCGATTGTGTCGCCGCCTTCGCACGGTCCGCAGTGCGACGCGCCCATCAAGTGGGGGCAGAACATCCCGATCCTCTCGTGGCTCGCGCTGCTCGGGAAGTGCGCCAACTGCCGCGCGCCGATCTCCCCGCGGTACATATTGGTGGAGCTGCTTGGGGGGCTGCTGTTCCTTGCGGCGTTCCTGTGGCTGTGGCTTCCGGCTGTGCCGCTGTGGTTCGCGGTGTCGCGCGTCATCGTCATGTGGATATGGATTGCATTGATGATTGCCGGGTCGTTTATCGACTTCGACCATCAGCTTCTTCCCGACTTCACGACCGTCGGAGGGATGGTGCTCGGCGTTGTCTGGGCGGTGGTCCAGGGAGTCGCGTACGGGCTGTCCTTTGGCTGGAATCGCGTGGCGGCGATGTTGATGCCAGTCGTGTCCTCGGTCGGCGGCCTTGTCTTCGGCTTCGGGCTCCTGTGGCTGATCCGCTGGGCCGGGTCGAAGGTCTTCAGGCGTGAGGCGATGGGAATGGGCGATGTCTTCCTCATGGGCGCGGTGGGGGCTCTCTTCGGGCCCATCGCGGTGCTGGTGGCGCTGGTCATCTCGTCAGTCGTCGGCAGCGTCGTCGGCCTTGCCATGATTGCGCTCTCCAGGACGAAGGTCGGGGGCTTTGCCGCGATTCCGTACGGCCCGTACATCTGCCTGGGGTGCCTGGGATGGATGTTCTTCGGCGAGAGGCTTGTCGGGTGGTACCTGGATCTCCTGGGGGTGTAGGCAATGGAGAAGAACGGCGACAGGCGCGTGAAATCGGCATTTGGACGGTATCTGCCGCTCGTTGCCGTCTGTGCGGCGCTCGTCGGCTCGTCCGTGCTGACGGTGCTCGCGTTCCGGGAACGCGAGCGGATCGAGTCGCGGAGCGAGCTTGCGAGGCTCGCGCTCGAGGACGTCGCGAGGCGCGTCGAGCAGAGCGTCCGCAACCTCGAGTCCGTCCGCGCCATGAACGACGCCGTCGCGCTCTCCCGCGCCAGGGCGTTCTCGCAGCTGATAGCGTCGGACCCGTCGCTGCTGGACGTCGCCAGCCGCGGCAGGTTCAACGCCATTGCGGCGGATCTCAACGTCGACGAGCTGCACGTCACCGACTCGACCGGCATGCTCGTCCGCTCCTTCCCCGACGGCTACGAGGGCCGGGACATGGCGAGCTCCGCCCAGTCCGCCGCGTTCATGCCAGCCATAACGAACTCCGCCTTCGAGCTTGTCCAGGAGCCGCAGGGCAAGGGGCTCTCCCTTGGCGACGACCGCTACGACACCGTTTTCCAGTACGCAGGCGTTGCGCGCCGCGACTCCCCGGGCATCGTCCAGATCGGCTACCGCGCGGAGCGCGTGGCCGAGGCGGCGAGGCTTGCCGACGTGGACCAGATCGTCGCGACGACGCGGGTGGGGCGCGACGGACGCATCCGCATCAGGAAGCTCGCCCCCGGCGAGTCTCCCGCCTCCCGCGCCGCGATGCGGGAGAGGGACCTGAACGGAGCCGAGTGCATGGTGTTCGAGACGGACTGCGCGGGCTACCGCGTCTCGGTGGTCATGCCCGAGTCTTTCGCGCTCATCGGCGCGGATTGGGCGCCGAGCGTGCTGCTCGCCGTCGACCTGCTGCTCATTCTGCTCGCCCTGGCCGCGGTGCCGCGTCTGCGCAGGGCGGTGGCGGGCGAGTACTCGTCGCTGAGGGACGACCTCTCGACGCACGCCGTGGCGCCGTCCGGCTTCAGGCGCATGTTCCTGAGCCCGCTCTCCCTCGCCGCGTTCGCGGTCTTCGCCGTGGCGCTCGCCCTCATCGCATGGTACACGTCGCGCCAGGCGTACCGCGACGCGTGCGAGAGCCTGAGGGCCGCGGCGGCGGACATGATCGAGGAGCTCGACAACTGCATAGACGCCCAGCTCGCCTTCATCGGACAGGAGCTCTGCTTCGAGTACGGCACGCCCGAGGCCATGAGGGACCTCGACCTGGCGAAGATGATGAAGACGTACTTTGTCGACGAGATCAACATCGTGAACGAGAAGGGCGTCTGCATCGCGTCGACGGTGGACGACATACGCGGGCAGGACCAGCGGTCGCTCGTCAATCCGGGCAAGTTCTGCAAGGCGCTCATCGACGACGGGGAGGGCGTCTTCTCCCAGCCGTTCAGGGAGTCCGCGACCGAGCCCGGGATATACCGCAAGTACGTGGGCGTCGCGTTCCCGCCGCCCGCGAGGGGATACATACAGATCGGCTTCGAGCGGATACGCCTGCGCGACTCCCTCGACAACCGCATCAAGGCGATCGCCCGCAACTGGCACATCGGCGAGCGCGGGTTCTTCGTCGTGTCCAAGACCACCAACGGGGCGATCGTCTCGTCGGTTGCGGGCGAATTCGACGGCAAGACGATAGCGGAGATAGGCTTCGACGTCTTCTCCGCCCGCACCCGGCAGAACGTCGACGACCGCGACGAGACGTCCCGCGCGTTCCGCGGGTTCAGGCAGCTCGGGATATTCTCCTCCCGCATCAACGGAGAGGAGTGCCTGTGCACGTCGGGCGTCGTCAACCAGTTCCACCGCTATGTCGCCGCGATCCCGCTCTCCGAGGTCTACGCCTCCCCCCGCCGCGCCGTCGCGATAGCCGCCGCCGCCATGTTCGCGGCGATGGTGCTCGTGGTGTTCTTCCTGACCAGGATGTCCGATCTCGTCGCATCGCTCAAGCGCTTCATCGAGAAGGACAAGGAGCAGCGCGAGCAGGACCTGGCGATATCCAGGACGATCCAGACGTCCACGCTCCCGGTCGTCTTCCCGGACACCCCGACATGGCGGATATTCGCAAGGATGATGACCGCCCGCGAGGTCGGCGGCGACTTCTTCGACTTCTACGAGCTTCCTTCCGGCAAGGTGTTCGTCGCGATCGCCGACGTGTCGGGGAAGGGCGTCCCCGCCGCGATGTTCATGATGCGCGCCAAGACCGCGGTCCGGGCCTGCGTGTTCGGCCTCTCCGACCTCGGCGCCGCCATCAGCAGCGCCAACGACCACCTCTCCGAGAACAACGAGGCCAACATGTTCGTGACGGCCTGGATGGGAGTTTTCGATCCGGCGACCGGCGACGTCGAGTACGTCAACGCCGGGCACAACCCCCCGCTGGTGAAGCGCGCGGACGGCTCGGTGGAGTGGCTGCGGAAGCGCTCCGGACCGGTCCTTGCGGCCATGGAGGGCGTCAGGTTCCGCGTCGAGTCGCTCCGCCTCGCGCCCGGCGATTCGCTCTTCCTGTACACGGACGGCGTCACCGAGGCGTTCAACTCCGCCGGCGAGCTCTACGGCGAGCAGAGGCTCGAGGCCGCCCTCAGGGCGTCCGACGAGAAGTTCGTCGACTTCATCCTTGCCGATCTCGAGAGGTGCGTCGCCGGCGCCGAACGGGCCGACGCCATAACGGCGCTGGCCCTCGACTTCAAGAGGGCGGGAGAGGGGGCGGCCCGGGCCGGGCGGGCATGAAGGTCGATTTCCACGTCCACTCCACGGCGAGCGACGGGACCCTGTCCCCGGCGGAGGTCGCCGACCTGGCCGCGCGCGGCGGATTCGCCGCGGTGGCGCTGACCGACCACGACAACTGCGACGGGCTGGGCGGTTTTCTCGCCGCGGGCACAGGGCCGACGCGCACCGTCGCGGGCATCGAGCTTTCGATAGACCCTGGCGAGGGGTTCGACAGGTTCCACCTCCTTGGGCTGGGCATAGACCCGGCGAACGCGGGCCTCAGGTCGTTCCTGGCGCGTATCCTCGCGGGACGGAACGAGCGCAATGCGCGGATTTTCGCCAATTTCCGCAGGCTCGGCATCGACATCCGCCCGGAGCCGCACGGGGAGGTCCTTGCGCGCCCCCATTTCGCGCGGTGGCTAGTCGCGAACGGCCACGCGGGCAGCATCGTCGAGGCGTTCGAGAAATATCTTCTTGCGGACTCGCCGGACGAGACGCGCTGCTACGAGAGGAGATACCGTCCGTCGCAGGAAGAGGCCTTCCGCGTCATCCACGGCGCGGGAGGGCTCTGCATCATGGCCCATCCGAAGTACTGGCGCCGTGAATGGAGGACGACGGGGCCGGACTATGCGGCGGCGGAGAGGGAGCTTGCGCGGCTCGCAGAGGCGGGGCTTGACGGCGTGGAGGCGCTGTACGAGGCCAACACGGCCGAGGAGAACGTCGAGTTCTCCCGCATGGCCGCGGGGCTGGGGCTCCTGCGGAGCGCAGGCAGCGACTTCCACGGGGCGAACAAGCCGGCGATCCGCATGGGCATGGAGGTCTCCAGCGAGTTCATATCGCCGCTCATGGAGCGCCTCGGGTGCGTTTAGCGGGTCCCCGCCCGCGAAAAACGCGCCGGTGCGCCCGTCCATGTGTCCGGGAATTTGGTATAATTTCCCCCATGAAGACATTCAGGGAGCCTAAGAAGCTGCAGAAGTGGTGCCGTGAGCGGAAGCTCGAGGGCAGGAAGATCGCGCTTGTGCCTACCATGGGATATCTCCACGAGGGGCATGTGTCGCTCATCGAGAAGGCCAGGAGGATGGGGGCGGACGAGATAGTCGTATCCGTCTTCGTCAATCCGGTGCAGTTCGGCCCGAACGAGGACTACGCCAAGTATCCCCGCGACGCCAGGGCCGACTACGCCAAGTGCAGGGCCGCGGGCGCGACGGCTGTCTTCTTCCCGACGCCGGAGAACATGTACCTGGACCGGCACAGCGTCTACGTGAACGAGGAGGACCTGTCGAAGGGGCTCTGCGGCGCGCGGCGTCCGGGCCACTTCCGCGGGGTCTGCACCGTGGTCGCCAAGCTGTTCAACCTCGCACACCCCGATTTCGCGGTGTTCGGCCAGAAGGACTACCAGCAGGCGCAGGTGATCAAGCGGATGGTGCGCGACCTCAACTTCGACCTGAAGATCGTGGTCGCGCCGATCGTGCGCGAGCCGTCCGGCCTCGCGCGCTCGTCCCGCAACACCTATCTCTCCGCGGACGGGAGGGAGCGCGCGCTCGCGATATCCCGTTCCCTGAAGGGGATCAGGATCGGGCGCACGGCCAGGGCCGAGTCGGCGCGCATCCGCCGCGAGCTCGAGGCGGCCGGCCTCGTGGTCGACTATGTGGAGTTCGTTGACGGCGAGACGCTCGAGCCGGCGAAGACCGCGAGGAAGGGCGTCACGGCGCTTGTCGCAGCGTACTGCGGCAGGACGCGTCTCATCGACAACCGCGTCCTCTGATCCGGGACGCAGCAGGAAGGCAAAATGTCCGACACAAGCATGAAGACATACGGTGCCGACGTCTTCTCGGAGAAGGCGATCAGGCGTCATCTGCCCAAGGCCGTCGCCGCGAAGCTCATCGCGACGATGCGCGACGCGAAGCCGCTCGACCCGTCCATTGCGGACGCCGTCGCCGCCGGCATGAAGGACTGGGCGCTCAAGAACGGCGCGACGCACTTCACCCACTGGTTCCAGCCGCTCACGGGCGGCACGGCCGAGAAGCACGACGCGTTCCTGGAGCCGACCGGCCCCGCGCAGGCGGTGCAGAGGTTCTCCGGCAAGAACCTCATAGGCGGCGAGGCCGATGCGTCGTCATTCCCGTCCGGCGGGCTCCGCTCGACGTTCGAGGCGCGCGGCTACACGGCGTGGGACCCGACGAGCCCCGCGTTCATCAAACGCCACGAGAACGGCGCCACGCTCTGCATTCCGACCGCGTTCTGCGCCTACACCGGGGCCGCGCTCGACATGAAGACACCGCTTCTGCGCTCGATCCAGGCCGTGTCCCGCGCGACGGAGCGCCTGATGCTGAAGTTCGGCAGGCCGCGCGCCCACGTCTCCGTCACCCTGGGCGCCGAGCAGGAGTACTTCCTCGTCGACCGCTCCTTCTACATGAAGCGTCCCGACCTACTCCAGACCGGGCGCACCGTCTTCGGCGCCGCCCCTGCGAAGCACCAGCAGCTCGACGACCACTACTTCGGCGCGATACGTCCGCGGGTCCTCAAGTTCATGACCGAGGTCGAGGACCGCCTGTGGCGGCTCGGGATCCCGGCGAAGACCCGCCACAACGAGGTCGCGCCAGCGCAGTTCGAGCTTGCGCCGATGTTCGAGGACCTCAACCTCGCCGTCGACCACAACATGCTCATAATGGAGACGCTCAAGCAGACCGCGGAGGCGAACGGCCTCGTCTGCCTTCTCCACGAAAAGCCCTTCGAGGGCGTGAACGGTTCCGGCAAGCACTGCAACTGGTCGATCGCGTACGGCGGCAAGAACATCCTCTCGCCCGGCGCGAGCCCCCGCGACAACGCGATATTCCTCACGTTCCTTTCTGCCATCGTGCGCGCCGTCGACCTGCATTCCGACATGCTGAGGATGTCGACGGCCGGCGCTGGCAACGACCACCGGCTCGGCGCGAACGAGGCGCCGCCGGCGATCATATCCGTGTTCCTCGGCGACGAGCTGTCCGCCGTGATGCGCGAGATCGAGACGGGGCGCGCCGAGAGGAAGACCGGCCGCACGGCGATGAAGATAGGCGTCGACACCATGCCGCCCATCCCACGGGACACGACGGACCGCAACCGCACCTCGCCGTTCGCGTTCACGGGCAACAAGTTCGAGTT
>JAFRJH010000131.1 GCA_017432385.1 Kiritimatiellia bacterium | reverse complement strand
TCCCGGCTTCACGGCCTTCGCGGCCGCATCCCAGCTGCCGAGGCCAAGAATGCGCACGGGGCTGAAACGGACGGCGTAGGTCTTGTCGGGAAGGCTCTTCGGCGCCTCCTGCCCTTCGCTCGGTCCCTCCTGGACCCACGAAATGTCAGACGGCAAGGGGGTTTTGAGTTTTTGAGTTTGCGAGTCAAGAGTGTTTGAGTCTCCCACTCCCAACTCATAACTCCCAACTCTATTCTTCCCCTTCCCAAGCGCCGTGCGGAGACGCTCGATGAAGCCAACCATTTCGCCGCGTACAGCGTTGAGGTCGCCCGTCTTCTTGTCGAAACGCGCAAGAAGAAGCTTTGCCTTGCCTGCGAGATAGCGCACCTCGATGTCGGCTGACTTCTCCGCCTCGCGCGCAAGCGCCGTCATCAGCGTCGCATAGCGGATGTCGTCAATGCCCTCGCGGAAACCCTCCCACTGAAGCGTGTCGATGACACCGTCCGCAGTCCCGTACACGAAGACCATCGGCTTGTAGGTTTCGGAAACGTCGTTGTACGGCCCCAGGTGGTGGGCGTAGTTGCAAAGCGCGGAATAGCCGCTCAGGTAGGCGGCGAGTCCGTTCTGACGGCGGTTCAGCTCCGGATCCTCCGCTCCGACATGCTGGTTGGCGTACCACGCGCAGTAGGTGTTCGTCCCCATCTGGTTCCAGATGGACGGACTGGACGCATCCGCCGGGTTCTTGGCGGCGTTGTGCCAATCCCATCGGTATCCGGCCTGGTCGAAGATGTGGCCGTGCGAGGCGATGATGAACTTGAGTCCTGCGGCCTGGTAGGCGTCGAAGACGGGGCGGTTCTCGGGGAAGAACTTCATCCCCGGCTCGTCGCCGTATCCGCAATAGACGTTGTGGTGTCCGTACTTCTTGTCGTAGGATGCGACGATGCCGTCCGCTCGCTCGCGCGCGGCCTTGGCATCGCGCTCCTGCCACTTGTAGTCGACCGGACCGACAATGACGTCCGTCCGCATGCCGACCTTCTTCATCAGCTCAATCGTTCGCTCGGCCTCCTCCGAACCAGTCTTGCACCTGACCCACTTCATGTCCTGTCCGTGCGCGACGAAATTCGCGAGAATCGCCTCCATCTGCTTCCACATCAAGTTCTCGTCTCCGCCGTTCAGATTCAGGATGTGGCTCTTCCCGATATAATCATAGGCGCAGATGCGAAAGTCCATCTCTGGATGGATGTAGGCCATCGGCTTCGGCAGGTCGAAGTCTAGGACCTTAACGGCGACGGGGATGGAGAAGGTCGAAAACGATATATTGCCGCGATATATTCCGGCGGAAATGCCGGGCGTTACGTGCGCGGTTAGGATGAACTGCTTGCTGACGTTCTTTTCGAGCGCGACGGGCTGTATGGTCTTTGCATCCGCAAAACCAGGACGCATCGAGGGGAACGGATTCTTCTCCTTGAAAGGCGGGTTCAGCCACCATTCGGCGGTCTTGCCGTCCGCGCTAGTGATACGCGCGTAGTTCGCCTCTTTCGCCGTGTCGACGCGAATGAGGTTCTCGTCGTGGAGAAGGAGCTCGGGGCAGAGCTTCATGCCCGTGTCTGCGAAGTAGCTGAACCATCCGTTCTTGTTCTGGTACCAGACCTTGACGACTACGAGGTCAAGCGCGCCGGCGGGGAAGACATCTCCCTTCTCGTTCACAAGCTTCCCCACGACGGGCAGAACCTTGCCGAGATCGACGTCGGGGCGGACGACAAACGAGCCGGGCTCGTATTCGCCGCGCGCGGCGACGATGCGGACCATGCCGCCTTGCTCGCCGTCAGCGGGAATCGCGTCCGGCAGGCGCTGCACGCCGCTCATCGCCGGCACCGACCACCAAGTCACGTCAGCCAGCGCCGGAACGACCGACACGGCAACCAAAAGAGAAAGGCCTAAAGCCATGCATTTCATGGTGTCACACGCCATTTACAGTTTTGACGGAGAATAGCTCGTCTCTGCGTCCTTGTCCACCAAAGACCTGAATTTCTCGTAGCCCTTCGACTCGCCACCAGCGTATTGGACGAAGAATACGCGCGCAACGCCGCTCTCGCGACAGGCGCAGCCCCAGGTGGACCATGCACCGCCATGCGACATCATCTGCCTGTCTTTCGAAACTTTCGCCCCGAACGAATAGTCCTCGCTGACGCACTCCGGCGTCTGCTTTTCAAACCAAAGCGCCACCGTCTCGGGTTTTAGGACGCGCTTTCCGTTCAGTCCGACGCCTCCGTTCGCGACCATGGCGAAAAACTTGATCATGTCCATCGGGCTTCCGAATAGCCCCCCGCCAGCCTCAGGATAGCGGCTGTGAAGAGAATACGGGTACTGGAACTGATTGACAGCGACTTCCTTCGCCGGCTTGTCGTCCGTCAGCACGTACCCCTTCGCCATGCGCGCACACTGCTCCTCGGTCGGGAAGAACGTTGCGTCGCGCATTTCCAGCGGATCGAGTATCCTCTCCTTCAGCAGCGCCTCCCAAGGCTGTCCCGTCACGGCCTCGACACAGGCCACAGCGACGTCGATTCCCCAGTTCGAGTACTGGTACTTCTCGCCTGGCGCCGCCACGCGTTCGCTCTGCGCGGCAAGGCGCGACAGGAGCTGCACCGGACGCCTGTCGATTGGCATCTCGGGGAAGAACTTGAGACCCGACGTGTGCGACATGCACTGCCGGAGAGTCGGCACCTTATCGCCCTGCCATTCTGGCAGGTAGCGTGAAATCGGCTCGTCCAGGGCAAGCTTGCCCTCCTCGACATAGGAGAGGACGAGCGCGCACGCGATGGCCTTCGTGTTCGACGCGAGCCATCCAACCGTGTCCGCGGTCATCGGTATCCTGGCATTGACATCGGCATAGCCGAGACAGCGCACCGAGAGCTGTCCGTCGGTGCAGCCGCTCATGACGGCGCCTGGGCCCTTGCCAGGCCCGGATCCGATGCGGTCCTCGAACGAATCCGCGAAAGTCGCCAACCGCCCTGCCACAACAAACGACAATAGAAGCGCGTATTTCATATTGATCAGCGAACGAGCACGATTGTTCCGGCATTCCCCGCAGCGCGCCCGACGGCCTCGATCTCGGCGACATAGCTTCCGAGCGCGTTGACATTCCCAAACACGATCTTGATACCGGCAACGTTCTCCGCAAGAACGCCCGTCTCGATGTCGGAAAGGGTCGCGCAGATGAGGACGCCGGAACTCCTGCCGGCGATGTCGGAAAAGGCCGCTGCGTCCAGCGGGGTCCACTCGTCCGAACCCGCAGTCTTCACGGAAACCGAGCTGACAGCGAGTCTGGAGTACGAGGTGCCGGACAGATAGGCCGCCGAAAGCCGGAGACTCTCAAGCGTGACCGCCTTGTCGAGCGTCCACTCCATCGTGCATCCGTTTTGGAAGCCGTAGATATAGGCCGCGCCACCTGTTTTCGGCACCTCGCCGTCCGTCATCACGCTGGAATCGTCAGTCGCGTAATTCTTTCCGGCGATCGCGCCTGCGGTTTTCTCGCCGACCTTCCCGGCGAGGGCGTTGTTCGCCAGCGCCGCCCAGTCGTCCGGTGCGATGTCTTCCGACGTCCATAGCAGTGTCGGCGCATCGGCAGCCAGCGTCGTTAACGTGCCGTTCCGCACCGTTCCCCGCGCGGTCTCCGCGTTGTTGGAGACGGACAGCTCGTAGGCGTAGGTCGTTCCCGCCGCCAGGCCCTGAACCTGATGCTTGAACGAACCAGTCACGCCCTCTGCGATTTTCGTCGCCGCGCCCCCATTGAGCGCGAGATAGACATCGCACGCGGTCGCGTCGGTTCCGGCGTCGGCGATTGTTCCGGAAATCGTCGCCTTGGTCTTTGCAGGCGCGATGTCGAATGAACCAAGCACAGGGCCCGTCGCATCCGCGGAGCCGACGGCTTCGATCTCGACAATGTAGCTGGCGAGCGGGACGTTGGCCCCGAAGGCGACTTTCAGGCCGGCAATGTCCTGGGCGAGATACCCGGTGGCAGGATCGGCAAGGGATGCGCAAATGACGACGTCCTGGCTTCTGCCGCTGTTGTCCAGGAATCCGGAGCCTTCAAGCGCCGTCCAGGTGTCCGAGCCGAAGCGTTTCACGTAAACGGCGCTGATCGAGATCCTGGTGTAAGTCGAACCGCCCAGATAGCAGCCCGACACGCGGACCTGCTCCAGCGTCTTCGGCGTCGTGAACGACCACTCGACTGCGCCGGTGTTTTGGAAGGCAACCCTTGTTTCGTTGCCGTTCACCGTCGGGGCCACGCCGTCCGTCAGGACCCCCATGTCAGTCGTCCCGTATCCAGTTGAGATCGTCCCTGTTTTCGTGCCGGTCAGGCCGCCAAGCAGATTGCCCGCAAGCGCCGTCCAGTCGCCGGGCGCAACATCTTCCGTTGTCCACGCCGGTGCGGCGCGAAGATTAAAGGCGAAGATGCCCGCGAGTGCAAGCAGCATGGCGCTCATAGTCGTTTTGCTCATTTCAACCACTCCTTTTTCAGGCCATGACGGATCAATGGCGGGGTTGTCGGGTTTTCGGCTAGATTATACACCAGCGCCTCCGCATTTGAAAACCCCTCCAAGTGGAGGGTGCCTTCACTGGTGCGACTGGGTCCGCCGATGCCGCGGGCAAAAGCAGCGCAACGCCCTTTGGGCGAATATGTTTTCCGAACGGCCGGACGCGGCAAGTCAGAGGAGATGGCCCATCTTCTCCTTCTTCGTGTCGAGATAGCGCTTGTCATGGGCGTTGGCCGGGATGACAATCGGGACGCGCTCAACGATCTCGATTCCGTAGCCGTCGAGCCCCTTCACCTTGCATGGGTTGTTGGTCATTAGGCGGACCTTGCGTATCCCGAGATCTTCAAGTATCTGCGCACCCTCGCCGTAGTCGCGGAGATCTGGCGCGAAGCCGAGGGCGACGTTCGCCTCGACGGTGTCCATGCCCTCCTCCTGCTTCTTGTAGGCGTGGAGCTTCTGCTCAAGCCCGATCCCGCGGCCCTCCTGTCGCATGTAGAGGACGGCTCCGCGTCCTTCGCGCTCGACCATCTCCATCGCCATGTGCAGCTGGGGTCCGCAGTCGCAGCGTTCGCTTCCGAGCACGTCGCCGGTGAAGCACTCCGAGTGGACGCGGACGAGCACCGGCTCTCCGTCGGCGACGGAGCCCTTCACGAGCGCGAGGTGCTCGAGCCCGGTGATGCGGCTCTTGTACATGCTGAGGCGGAAGTGCCCGTGGTCCGTCGGAAGGTCTACCTCCTCGACCTTCTCGACCAGCCTGTCGACCTTGCGGCGGTAGGCGATGAGGTCGGCGATCGTCGTCATCCTCAGTCCGTGGAGCTTCGCGAAGGCGGCGACGTCGTCGAGCCGCGCCATAGTCCCGTCGTCCTTCATGATCTCGCAGCAGAGTCCCGCCTCCTTGAGCCCCGCGAGCCGGCACAGGTCTACGGTCGCCTCGGTGTGTCCGGCGCGCCTGAGGACGCCGCCCTCGCGCGCCTCCAGGGGGAACATGTGCCCCGGGCGGCGGAAATCGGAGGGCTTCACGCCGTCGCGGACGCACGCGAGCGCCGTCATGGAGCGCTCCGCGGCGGATATGCCCGTCGTCGTCGAGACGGCGTCTATCGAGACGGTGAACGCGGTCTGGTGGTTGTCGGTGTTGTGCGCGACCATCTGCGGCAGGTCGAGGCTGCGGCACATTTCGCGGCTCATCGGCATGCAGATGAGCCCCTTGGCGTACGTCGCCATGAAATTGACGTTGTCGAGCGTCGCGAACTCGGCGGCGCAGATGCAGTCTCCCTCGTTCTCGCGGTCGGCGTCGTCGGTGACG
>JAFRJH010000130.1 GCA_017432385.1 Kiritimatiellia bacterium | reverse complement strand
GGTCGGGGTGGGTGATACTCCTCGTCGCCCTGCTGGGCGGGCTCATGCTGAACCTGACTCCGTGCGTCCTGCCGATGATTCCTGTCAACATCGCCATAATAGGCCGTTCCGCTGCGCGCGGGGCGTGGTACGGGCTCGGCATCATGCTGGCGTACGGCGCGATGTGCTTCGCGGCCGCGGCCGGCGGACTCGCCTTCGGCGAGATACAGTCGAGCCCGTGGTTCAACCTGGCGGCGGCGGTTGTTTTCGTGGCGCTGGGCCTGTCGCTCTGCGGGCTCTTCTCGCTCGACTTCTCGCGATACCGCTCGTCGGCGGTCGCGTCCTCGCACGTCTCCAGGGCGTCGTTCCTCTTTCCGCTCGTGCTCGGGGCGCTCTCCGCCGTGCTCGCTGGCGCATGCGTCGCCCCGGTCCTAATATCCGTCCTGTTTGTGGCGACGAAGCTCTACTTCTCAGGGAACATGCTGGCGCTCGCGCTTCCGTTCGCCCTGGGACTCGGCATGGCCCTGCCGTGGCCGTTCCTCGGCGCGGGGATGAAGGTCCTTCCAAAGCCGGGTGCGTGGACGAAGTGGGTGAACCGCGCCTTCGCGGCGTTCGTCCTCTGCCTCGCCGCATGGTATGCCGTCCTTGCATGGAAGGGCTTCGCGGCGCCTTCCTCTTCCCGCCGCGAGGCTCCGGTCGGCGTGAACGCGACCACAGTGACTTTTTCCGACGCCCTCGGCGCGGCGCGCGAGGCGGGCAGGCCCGTCCTCGTCGACTGCTGGGCGCCGTGGTGCAAGAACTGCACTGTCATGGAGGCGACGACGCTGGCGGACCCGAAGGTCCGCGCCGAGATGGAGCGCTTCTCCGTCATACGCCTCGAGGTGGACGATTTCGACAGGTTCAGGGCGCTGCCCGGCTTCGGCGACATCAAGGGCATACCTGCGTTTGTGGTTTTCGAGTGAATATGGTATAATCATGCTGTCGTCGACAACAGAACAAGTCTTCACATACAAAACAAGGAGGAACTAAAATGGCTCACAAGATTGACGCTGACAAGTGTGTCGCCTGCGGCTGCTGCAAGGACGCCTGCCCGGCGGAGGCGATTTCCGAGGGTACGCCCTATTCGATCGACGCCGACAAGTGCGTCGACTGCGGTGCGTGCGCGGCGCAGTGCCCGAACGAGGCGATCGCCCAGGCCTGATCTCCCACGGGGATTCAGGACAGTGAAGGCGCGGCGGATCCGCCGCGCCTTTTGTTTGCCACGGCCCCGCCGCGGATTTGGTATAATGTCCCGAAACGACAGGCGACGGGATTTCGGACCATGCTTGACTTCAAGGGCATCAGCGTACATTACGGACATCAGGACGTCCTGACGAACGTCACGTTCCGCGTGAACAAGGGCGACCGCGTCGGCGTCGTCGGGCCGAACGGCTCCGGCAAGTCCACGCTTTTCAAGATCATCCTCGGCGAGATGTCGACCGACAGCGGCGAGCTCGTCATAGAGTCGAATCCCCGCATCGGCTTCACGCGCCAGAACCCGGAGCCGGACTCGCCCGAGGAGACGCTGCTCGAATACTCCCTGCGCGGCATACCGGGGCTTTCCGAAATCGAGGCCGAGATGCAGGAGCTCGAGGGCGATCTCGCCGACCCCGCTAAGATGAAGCGCTACGGCGAGCTCCAGACGAGGTTCGAGCACCTCGGCGGATACGACATCGAGACCAGGGTGAAGGTGGCGCTCGGCGGGCTAGGCTTCTCCACGGACGAGTTCCAGAAGCCGTTCAGGTCGTTCTCCGGCGGATGGCGCATGCGCGCCGAACTCTCGCGCGTCCTCGCGTCCAAGCCCGATCTGCTGCTCCTCGACGAGCCGTCCAACTACCTGGACCTGCCCGCCGTCGACTGGCTCCAGAAGTTCCTCAAGGCGTACGACGGGACGCTCATGCTGATCTCCCACGACCGCTATCTCCTGAGGACGCTCACGGGCATAATCGTCGAGGTGGACGCCGGGACCGCGACGCGCTACGAGGGAGGGCTCGACTGGTACCTCACGGAGCGCGAGGTCCGCTACGAGCACCTCAAGGCCGCCAAGGAGAACCAGGACCACCACCGCGAGCAGCTCCAGCGCTTCGTGGACAGGTTCCGCGCGCAGGCGACGAAGGCGGCGCAGGCGCAGAGCCGCCAGAAGCTCATCGACAAGATCGACGAGGAGCGGATCGTCCTTCCGAAGCGGTACACGAACTCCGGTCGGCTCCGCCTCGCCGAGCCGCCGCCGTCGGGGATCGAGATGTTCCGCTGCGAGGACCTGGGCTTCTCGTACGACGGCGTGAAGAAGGTCTTCGAGGGCATAACCTTCAACGTCGCGCGCGGCGACAAGGTCGCGCTCATCGGATACAACGGCCTCGGCAAGACGACGCTCATGCGCATCATCGCGGGGACGCGTCAGCCGACCGAGGGCAGGGCGGTCATCGGACACAACGTCGTCCCGGGCTACCTGAGCCAGGAGTTCGCCGAGACGATCCCGCCCGACCTCACCGTCTACCGCAACGCGAAGAACGCGTGGGACGCGCACGGCGGCGGGCCCGAGAAGGTCTTCCGCAACCAGCTCGGCGCGTTCGGCTTCGACGAGAACGACGTCGACAAGCCCGCCGGGGTCCTCTCCGGCGGCGAGAAGATACGCCTTGCGTTCCTGCGGCTCTTCCTCTCCGCCCCGAACTTCCTGCTCCTCGACGAGCCCACGACGCATCTGGACCTCGACGGGCGCCGCCTCCTGCAGGACGCGCTCCAGAAGTACAGGGGCACGATACTCCTCGTCTCGCACGACATAGACTTCGTGCGCGCCGTGGCGACGAGCGTCCTCGAAATCACGCGCGAGGGCATACGCCAGTTCCCGGGCGGGTACGACTACTACTGCGAGAAGAAGGCGGGCGAGGCGGCGCGCCCCGTCCGCGG
>JAFRJH010000129.1 GCA_017432385.1 Kiritimatiellia bacterium | reverse complement strand
GGTCCTGGAGTCCGCGATGGAGGCGGCCGCGGGCGCGGTCGACGCGGTGGGCGACGCCCTCAAGGACCTCTCGCAGAAGATGAAGTGAGTTTCAGAATACACAAAACCAAGGAGAATCCATGAGCTACAAGGAAGCGCAGAAGAAGTACGCCAAGATCGGCATCGACACCGAGAAGGCGATCAAGGACCTTTCGAAGATAGCGATCTCCCTCCATTGTTGGCAGGGCGACGACGTCGGCGGATTCGAGACGACGGGCGGCGCGTCGGGCGGCATCCAGACGACGGGCAACTACCCCGGCAAGGCCCGCACCCCGCAGGAGCTGATGAACGACCTCGAGTTCGCGCTCTCGCTCATCCCCGGGCGCCACCGCGTGAACCTCCACGCCTGCTACGGCATCCACGAGGGCAAGGTCACCGACCGCGACAAGCTTAGCGCGAAGAACTTCGAGCCGTGGGTGAAGTGGGCGAAGAAGACCGGCGTCAAGCTCGACTTCAACCCGACGTTCTTCTCGCACCCGATGGCGGCCGACGGCCTCACGCTCTCGAGCCCCGACCCGAAGGTCCGCAGATTCTGGATCAAGCACGGCATCCAGTGCCTCAAGATCGGCGAGTACTTCGCAAAGGAGCTGAAGAGCCCCTGCGGAATCAACTTCTGGTGTCCCGACGGATACAAGGACGAGCCGTCCGACCGCCTCGGGCCGCGTAGGCGCATGGCCGACTCGCTCGACAAGATCTTCAAGTACAAGTACAACAAGAAGGCGGTGATTCCGTTCCTCGAGTCGAAGCTCTTCGGCATCGGCGTCGAGAGCTACACCGTGAACTCGCACGAGTTCGTGATGGGCTACGCGATGAAGGCGAAGATCCTCGCGCTCCTCGACATGGGGCACTTCCACCTCACGGAGTCGGTCGCGGACAAGATCAGCTCGTTCCTCATGACTTTCGGCAAGGTCGCGTTCCACATTTCGCGCCCGGTGCGCTGGGACTCCGACCACGTGATCCGCCAGAACGACGACCTCCGCGCCTGCGCGCAGGAGATCGTGAAGATGGGCCCCGAGAACTTCATCGTCGCGCTCGACTACTTCGACGCGTCGATCAACCGCGTCGCGGCGTGGGTCCTCGGCATGCGCAACATGCAGAAGGAGCTCCTCAAGGCGATGCTCGTGCCGTGGAAGCCGCTCACCGCCATGCAGGACGCCGGCGAGTTCACGGCGCAGCTCGTCCTCCAGGAGGAGTTCAAGAACTACCCGGCGGACGAGGTGTGGGCGGAGTTCTGCCGCCGCTGCGGCGTCGACGCCGACGAGGCGTGGCTCAGGAAGGTGCAGAAGTACGAGGAGCAGGTGCTCCTCAAGCGCTGAGAATGGGAAACTACAAAAACACGAGGCACCACAAGGGGCCGCGCGAACTGGTGACCGGCGGCGAGTGGATCTACGGGCGCAACCCCGTGGAGGAGGCGCTCGCCGCGGGCCGCCGCACCGCGTCCGAGATCGTGCTGCCGCCGGCCTTCCCGGACGAGGACGACCAGATTGCGCGCATCCGCGCCGAGGCGCAGTCGCGCCGCCTGGTCGTGCGCACTATGGAGCGCGACCAGCTTGACAGGCTCACGCGCTTCGGCCACCACCAGGGCGTCGCCCTCAAGACGACCGGCTATCCGTACGTCGGCTTCGAGGACATCGTGGACGAGGCGCGCGACGACGAGAACGCGCTTGTCGTCGTCCTCGACCACCTCGAGGATCCGCAGAACGTCGGCTCGATCCTGCGCACGGCGTGCGCCGTCGGCGCGACGGGCGTCGTGATCCCCGAGGACCGCGCGTGCGGAATCACCCCCGCGGCGGTCCGCGCGTCCGCGGGCGGCGCAGAGCACCTGAAGGTGGCGCACGTCGTGAACCTGCCCCGCGCGATCGAGGACCTAAAGGAGGCCGGGCTGTGGTTCACGGGGCTCGACTTCGGCGAGGACGCGAAGCCCTACACGAAGGTGGACTTCAGGGGGCGCGTCGGCCTCGTGATAGGCGCGGAGGGCGCGGGGATATCGAGGCTCGTCCGCGAGAAGTGCGACTTCGTCGCCGTCCTGCCGATGCCGGGCGGGTTCGAGTCGCTCAACGCCGGCGTCGCCGCCGGAATCGCAATGTACGAAATACTTAGGCAGAGAGGCTAGGAAATGGACAGCAAACTCTACATCAACCCGCCGCTGGTGAACCGTGCGTACGACTGGCGGAACGGACCGCAGCCCAGGACGCGCCGCGAACTGGACAAGTTCTTCGACTCCCCCGCGATCAACAGGGTCAAGGACCAGATCTGCGAGATGGGCAGGCGCATCTACAACAAGGGCTACACCGACGGCAACGGCGGAAACCTCTCGGTGCGCGTCGGCGAGGACCTCGTCCTCTGCTCGCCCACCCTCTGCTGCAAGGGCTTCATGAAGCGCGAGGACATCTGCCTCGTCGACATGAACGCCGGCCAGCTCTGCGGCTACCGTCCCCGCACAAGCGAGGTGAAGGTCCACATCGCGATGATGAAGTCGACGGGGATGGACGCGTGCATGCACTGCCACCCGCCGCACTGCAACGCGTTCATCTTCGCGGGCGAGGTCCCGCCGAACGGGATCAACCCCGAGGCGGACATCTTCCTTGCGCAGATTCCGCTCGCGCCGTACGCGACGCCCGGAACGGACGACGTCGCGAAGACCGTCGCAGAGGCCGCGAAGAAGTCCAACGTCGTCTTCATGGCCAACCACGGCATCGTCTGCGGCGGACGCGACATCGAGGAGGCGGAGTGGTTCGCCGAGAACGCCGACGCCTACTGCCAGGTGCTGCTCCTCGCCGCCGGACACGGCGCGAAGGTGCGCCAGCTCGCGCCGAAGTTCGTGAAGGACATCGTCGCCATCCGGAAGGCGATGGGGCTGTCGGTCGTCAAGGGCCAGAAGCTCTACAACACCCACCGCTTCAACGGCTACACGATGAAGAGCAGGTGACAGATCAAAGGCAAACAGGAAAGACCATCAAAATGAACATCATGACGATTTCCGCCGCGGCCGCGGCGCTGACGATCACGGCGACGGCGTTCGCGCAGGCGCAGCAGGCCCCGGCGATGCCCCAGGGCATGCAGCTTCCCCAGGGCATGCAGCTCCCGCAGGGAATGCAGCAGGGGATGATGGAGGCCGCGTTTGCCGCGATGGGCCAGATAGCGGCCGCGCAGAAGGAGGCCGAGTCCGCCGAGGCGGCTCTGTTCGCCGCGACGGACAAGGCGTCGCGCGAGGCCGCGTGGGCTAGATACGAGGCCGCCGAGAAGAAGATGATGGCGGTGGCGGACATGGGCGCGCAGATGATGGGCGGCATGGTCGATGCGGGCCAGGTCGACATGGGCAAGCAGATGCTCTACTCCCAGACGGCGGACAAGCTCGCCGCCGGGCTCGCCAAGGCGACGGACCCCGAGGCGAAGGCGTTCTTCGAGGCGAAGCTCAAGGAATACCGCGAGAAGGCCGGCGGCGAGGCGAAGGGCGCGGCCGACCCCGCGGCGCTGACCGCGGAGGACCTCAAGTTCACCAAATGGCCCGGCAGCAAGACCGGAGTCATGTTCAGCCGCAACGTCGCCTACGGGACCCGCCAGGTCGGGAAGGGCGCGCCCGCGGCAGATGTTGCGCAGATCTACGACCTCTACATCCCAGCCCCCGTAGGGAAGCTGGAGCCCAAGTCGAAGTTCTTCCTCTACATCCACGGCGGCGCCTGGGCGAGCGGCACCAAGGACTGGCCGACGCAGATATTCGTGGGGCTGGCCGAGCGCGGCTACATCGTCGCGACAATGAACTACGCCCTCAACAACCCGGCGCTCGGCGGCGTTCACAGCTTCGCGGACATGCTGAAGGACGTCGACGCGATGGTCTCCCACGTCCCCGTCCTCGCAAAGGCGCTCGGCGTCGAGATCCCGCGCATCGCGGTGGGCGGCAGCTCGGCGGGCGGGCACCTTGCGCTTCTCTACGGCTACGACGGGGCCAATCCCGAGGCCCTGGGCCTCGGCCTTGCCCACGCCGTGCCGGTTGCGTGCATCTTCAGCGACTGCGGGCCGACTGATCTCGCGAGCCCCGAGTTCTCCGTTGCGGGCATGAACGCGACGAAGCAGCCGTTCGCGGAGTCCTGCGCGAACTTCAGCACGCTGTCGACGGGCAAGCCCGAGTTCGCGAGCCTGCAGGCGCTCGTGAAGAGCTCCAGGGCGTACTCCCCCGCATACCTCGTCAACAAGAAGTGCCCGCCCACGATCTGCCTCTACGGGCGGAACGGCAAGATTCCCACGACCGGGATGTACCGGACGACCTCGGCGAACGGGCCGAAGAAGCCGTACAGCAATCTGTGGAAGGAGATAGGCTCGACGGCCAAGGTGCCCGCGTCGGTCTCCACGGACGGAATCGTCGCCGTGCAGAACTTCGTCCTGCTTACAAACAGGCTCCACAAGGCGTCGGTGCCCTATGCAGCGAAGCTCGCGCCGCACGGACACACCATGATACTGCAGCTCGACCCCTCGTCGCGCACTTGGCTGTACAAGAACCTCGACAAGTACATGGCCGCGCCGGCCGCGGCCGCCGCGCCCGCCAAGTGACTTAGGGAGGTCTGAAATGAAGATTGACGCTTTCCTGTACGCTTTCGCCGCGGCGCTTGCGCTGTCCGGATGCTGCGCCATGCGCAGCTCGGAGTCCTGCTCCGACTGCGTGAGCGTGTCCGCGGTCGAGGGCCGCGAGCCGTCGCTGCTGCCGAAGGGGAGGTCGTTCCGCCTCGTGTGGAACGACGAGTTCGACGGAGACAGGCTCGACGAATCGAAGTGGAGCTACCGCACGAACTTCTGGGGCAACAGGGCTCCCTGGTTCGCCGCGCCGGAGGACAACGCCGTCGAGGTCAAGGACGGCAGGGTGCATCTCAAGATCATGAAGAAGCCGGACGGACAGTACGTCTCGCCGCAGCTCCAGACGGGCGAGCTCATGTGGGACATGGCGTGGGACGAGAAACGCACGGGGTTCTTTCCGCTGCCGAAGCGCGAGAAGCCGAAGTTCGTCCACAGGTACGGCTACTACGAGTGCCGTTTTCGCCTCCAGCGCAAGCGCGGCTGGTGGAGCGCCTTCTGGATGCAGACGGAGCAGCAGGGGTGCACTCTCGACCCCGCGATCAGCGGCGTGGAGCACGACATCATGGAGTCGTTCACGCCGGGCGAGATCATCGCGCACTGCTTCCACGCGAACGGATACTCCGGCAACTACGTCGGATTCAAGACTCCGCGCGTGAAGGACGCGTTCGCCTCGAACGTCGTCGCGCGCGTGGGCAGCGACGGATTCCATACCATCGGCATGCTGTGGGAGCCTGACGGATACACGGTCTACATCGACGGCGTGCAGCACGGGGAGAAGGTCGGCTCCGGCGAGGGCGAGGCGGTCTCGCACATCCCCGAGTTCATCCTCCTCACGACCGAGTGCCATCCATACCGCGGCAAGCGCATGACTGCGCAGCCCGACGAGAAGCTCAGGAAGACGCTCGACGAGGCGGTCGCCGCGGGGGACGACTTCGTCGTGGACTACGTCCGCGTCTACGACGAAGTCAGGTAGCGCCGCGTCACTCCAGCGCCACCTTCAGCTTTGCCGGGGTGATCGGCTTCAGGATTACTCCGTCGAAGCCGATGGCGGCGTAGTCGGACGTGATCGATTCGTCCGCCGTGACCGCGTAGACCCGGACCTCGCTGAAGGCCGGTATCTTGCGTATCTCGCTGATGAGGGTCCGGCCGTCCATCTGCGGGAGGTCGATGTCGGTGAAGATGACGTCTACCGTGCCCGTCATTAGCTGCTTTAGCGCGTCGGTCCCGCTCGTCAGGGTGGCGGTGTTCATGAAGCCCATGGAGCGGACAACGCCCTCCATGATGGCGTTGTGGATGGGCGACTTGTCGACGAGGATGATCCTTGCCGCGGTCGAGAGGCGCTTCGGGCTGCGTATGCGCATCGTGCCGATGCGCTGCCACGACGTCATCCGGCGACCGGACGAGTTGGGGTCGGTCTTCACGTTCGCGAACGTGACCTGCACGACGGTGCCGATTCCGGGCGTGCTGCGGATGGCGACTTCTCCGCCGAGGTCCAGGACGAGCCTTCCGACGATCGCGAACCCGGTGGGCCTGTCGCCTTTCCAATTTCCGGAGAGGCTGTCGTCGGAGATCTGCTGCAGCGTCGGCACGGAAATCCCGTAGCCGGTGTCCTCGACGGTAATCTGCAGGATGTCGTTCCTGAAGGTCGCGTATACGCCGATTCGCCCCGAGGGGGTGAACTTCACGGCGTTGTCGACGAGCGCCATGAGGATCATCCTGATCTTGTGGGGATTCATCTTGATCCCGGGAAGCTCGCACACGTTGGACGATATCGTGAGCCCCTTGTCCGCCGCCTCGGCCGAGAACATGCCCGTAACCTCTTCGGAGATCGCCGCGATGTCGGCCGTGTCGTCGACCTTGCCGTTCTCGTCCTTGAAGCCGGCGAGGTCGAGGATGTCGTCCACGTTCCTGGAGAGGACGCCGAGCGCGTACGCAACCGTCTCCACGGTGTCGGCGCGTTCCGTCTCGTCCTCGATGCCCGCCTGCAGGCTGGCGACGCAGGCGGCGATGCCTTCGAGCGGTCTGCGGACATAGTTGTCCATCTCCGTCATGATGCAGGCCTTGATCTGCTCGGCGACAACTGCGGCCGGACTGGGCTTCGGCGCGGGCGCGGCCGGGGCGGGCGGCTTGGCGCCCATCCCGAGCTTGCGCATCGCTATCGCCCGGCTCATGGAGGACGACTTGGCGCCGTCGGCCGACGCAGGCGCCGCGCCGGACTTGAGCTGGCGCATGGTCGACTGCGTTGCGTGCCGCTGGATCTTGATCTGGCCACGCGGCTTGAATGTGGGCCACTGGCCCGGCGACTGCTGGCTCCCCGGCTTGTACTGCGAATTGTCAGAGCTGTTCTGCTGGTTGTACATGCGCTGGTAATTCTCCCTTTTCGCCGGACATTATATCATAAATTTGCGATCGTGGGCGGGATTTCCCATTCAGCCCCCTTGATTCGGGTGTACCGAGACTTTTATGCACGAAAACGCGATTTGTAAGCATCGCCGCGATTCCACATATACTGTTCCATATGTGCCGGCAGATTGGATTTGCGCTGCGCGCGACCACGAAACGCGGCGGCTTGCCGAGCGGCTTTGCCGCTGGAACGGCGCGTCGTCGTTTTGACTTGAAGGTCGAATTGCAGGCGATCCGGCTTCCATTTGACATTCCGGCGCCATCGACCTTCGTCAAACGCCGCCGCGCCGTTCCAACCTTCAGTTCTCGGCAAGCCCCGCGACACGAATATCGCCTTCGCGGCACACGAATGAACCAATGCAAAACCTCTTCCCAAGGTGTGTCTTTTTAGACAGGATTAACAGGATTTACAAGATTCTTGCAGTGTGCAAATGTTTTGGAGATTTCATAATCCTGATAATCCTGTAAATCCTGTCCAAAAGAAATTTTGCAATTGCCGCAAATGAAATCACAGACCCCCCATGTT
>JAFRJH010000128.1 GCA_017432385.1 Kiritimatiellia bacterium | reverse complement strand
GCGCAAGCGCGGCAAGCTCGACAAGGTCGTCTCGCTTGTCGCCGTCGGCATTGCCATCGCCTACGGCGGATCGAAGTCGCACGACGTCCCGAATGCCGGCGCAGACGACGGCATCGCGCTCGTCGGCATCTCGGCCGAATACGACTCGACGAACGACGTCACGGCCGTCAATGTTAAATACACGGCGGGCGACGTCACGGCGTCGACGCCGGTGTCGGTGCGCAACGCCGAGAGCGAGCAATGGCGGGCGCTCGAGAAGATCGACGCGACCGTGACAACCGGCCAGACGAATGTGCTCGCGTTCGCCGTCGCCGGGGACGCCGCGACGAACCGCTACTGGTGGGTGGGCGTCGACACTCCGCCGGTCGTCATCGAGGATGCGGGCATCACAATCACAAACTTCGTCGCGACGTCGAAGTTCGTTCACATCGACTGGACCTGCGAAAACACGAACGCGACAGAGTTTGCGATCCAGCGGCGGCGGAAAACCAACACATCGCAGTCCTACGCACAAAACGGCCTCGTCATATTCTGGGACGGCCTCGAAAATGCCGGATGGGGCATTCACGACGAGAACGCGACGACGTGGACGGACTTGACAGGGAACGGCTACGACATTACGCTGACTGCAAATGCAATCGTAGTGTCTAACGGCATCAAGTTGAAAGATGTGGCAACTGTGGCTGGCGGCATTGGGATGGTTGACTATTCTGGGAATCAGAACAATCTAATGTTCGATGTGTGTGTGACATACGGCGCGGGGGCTTCTGCTTCGCAAGCTGTAATTGCCAACGGCGAGATTTTGGCTAACAGTACAAGGGCTACGATATGCGTTAAAGCTGGCAGCAAATTCGAGTGGAGCACCGAATGGACCAGCGCCATAAACGTATTCACATTGAACAGGACGATGACTTTGACTGCTGGCTACGGGAAGGGTTATGTGAATACAGAGCGCTTTACCAGTAACGCCACCGACACATGGCACTTCACCAACGGGAAAATAGCTATCGGCGGTGACCCGAGAGGTACGACTTATGCGTTCGTAAAATCGACCATACATTCAGTCCGTGTTTATAGCCGTGAACTTACGCCCGAGGAAATCGAGAACAACAACCTCGTCGATAAAGCAAGGTTCTCGGGTGTTCGTGATTGGCAGACCGTCGGCACGACGACCTCCAACTCGTTCCAGTACGACGGCTTCACCATCGGCGAAGATTGGGAATGGCGCATCACATCCACCTACACGGAGGGCAATCAATGAAAATGTGTATGCGTTTTGCGGTTTTCGCATGCATGTCGCTCGCGACGTGTATGTGCTTTGCCCAGGATCGCGCCACCGGTACCAATGTCGTGATCGTCTCCGAGATTATCGAGGAGCCCGCCTGGAAGCGGCAGGTCGTGATGCAGGACGGCGAGGGCGATATCTTCAACGACGACGGCACGGTCGGCAGCGCGGCGGAGTCTGCAGCGGCGGGCGAGGCGGCGGAACACGCAGCCGAGATATCGGACGCGGCCAATGTCGCCATGACGAACGCCCTGCGCGTCCTGACCGACACGAGCGCGAACGCGGCGACCAACGCGATCGGCCTTGCGCTCGTCGTCATGCCGGAGACCTCGCGCACGAACCTGACCGCCTACGTCGTGAAGACCGAGACGGACGGCACGACCGATACGCAGTGGGTGTGGTTCAACCGCCAGATCGACCTCTCGCCAAACCGCTTCGTCGTTTACGAGACGCACGACCGCTGCACGACGAACAAGGTGACGTGGACGGACTGGACGAACACCGTGACCGTCGTGCACAACGGGCGCACCTGGGAAGGTTGCCACGTCTGCACCGTGCGGCGTCCGGCGTGGGCGCAGGGGAAATCGTGCCTCGACCTGCCGAACGAGAGATTCGGCGGCCCGGGAGGGTTCGACTTCGGCGACCTTCTCCTGACGATGGGCGATGCGCCGCTCTACACCGGATACGTCACGAACGGCGTGAACGGGGCCGTCCTCTACTTCGACAATGGCTTCAACAAAGGAACACCGGAATGAAATACCTCGCCATAATTCTAATCTGCTCGGCGCTTGTGCCGACGATCCACGCCGAGTACACCACAAACGACTGGCAGACCGCACAAGAGCAGTGGAAAGCCGCGCGCATCGCTTGGACCAACGAGATGGCCAAGGCCGCCGCCGCCGGGCTCGTCCCTCCACGCAAGGCAACCAAGGCCAAGACGGGAGGGCTGGCGAATGTTGACGCCGCGCCCGCTCTCACCAAGGCACAGCAGTCCTACTTCCAGAACCGGCGCATCTGCGTCGGTCGCGACACGACGACGATGCCCGGATACGTCATCACGACCTGGCACAGGAACGGCAAGCCGGACACGAAAGGCCCGGCGGTGGTCACGAACGAGCTGAAGAAGATCGTCGGCAGGGAACAGACGAATCCGCTTCAGGCCGACGCCAAGATCACGCGCGACATCCGAAAGGCGGCCCGCAAGGATTCAAAGAACCTTGCCAAGCTGCGCAAGGATTTGGAGAAGTACCGCGACAAGGCCGCGACGGAGGCGTTCGCGGAACTGTGCGGCCTTCTCCTCGAACTACTGCCGGAGGGAGAATGACACCCACTTTCCACTTTACACTTTAAACTTTAAACTTTAAACTTTAAACTCTTCCCCTGATGCACCTCGACCTGAAGATAACCGTGCCGGCCGACATCCTGGCGAGCGACCACGAGCTCGCCCAGGCCGCAGGCCGCGGCGTATCCAACGCGGTCAAGAGGCATCTGGTGGAACGCGACCGCCGCGGCAGATCAGACGGGCTTCCGCGCACCGGCTACTACGGCGACGCGGCAAGCGGCGTCACGACGGAGGTGAGCGGCAACCGCGCGGTCGTCACGATCCACAAGGAGGGCGTCGCGCTGCACTACTACGGCGGCGTGGTCTATCCGACGGACGGACACAAGGCGCTCGCAATACCGAAGTCTATCCAGGGTGCCGGGAAGCGCCCTGCAGAGGCCGACCCCGACCACACGAAGTTCGCGCTCGTCTGGCCAAAGGGCGAGAAGACGGGCACACTCCGCGACAAGGAAACTGACGAGGTTGTGTATCTGCTCGTCTCCAAGGCGACAATACCCGAAGACAAGACCATTCTCCCGACCGAGAGCGAGATGGAGTCCGCTGGCACTGCAGCAATGGAGGCGATACTATGACCGAAGCGGAACTCATACTTCAGAAGGCGCTCGTCGGCAGCGGACTCGACTCCTCGCAGTGGAATCAGATACAGGCGGGCTTCCGCAACCGCGCGTTCTTCTCGTCGCGCGTCGCAGAGGTCAACATCCTCGCGGCGATGCGCGAACGTGTTGCAAAGTACGCCGAGGGCGAAACCGATCTCTCGAAGATCCGCATGATGATCCGGGATGACCTGCGCAGGGCGAACTACACTCCGGAGCCCGGGCAGGAGAACACCATCCACGACCTCTTCAGCCAGGCGCGGCTTGACGTCATCATCAAGACCAACGTCGCCCAGGCACGAGGATACATGCAGTACATCGAGGGCACGTCGCCCGGCGCGTTCGCCGCATTCCCGGCGCAGGAGTTCACGCGCATTCGCCACTCGAACACGCCGCGCAAGGACTGGCCGCAGCGGTGGGCGAAGGCGGGCGGCAAGGTTTACGGCGGCAAGATGATCGCGCTCAAGGACGACCCCGTGTGGGAGCGGCTCTCGGTTTTCGGCAACCCCTTCCCGCCCTTCGACTGGGGCAGCGGCATGGGCGTCCTCGATGTCGACCGCAAGACCGCGATCCGGCTCGGGCTGATCAGCGACGAGGAGCTCCGCGGCAAGGTTCAGCAGCTTCGCCAGAAGCCCGTGCCCGACTTCAACGCCAACCTGCAGGCGACCGTGCCTGTGCCGAACCTCCGGCACGACTCGCTTTGCGGCCAGGTACTCATAAAGAACTTCGGCGACCAGGTCGCCATCGAGAACAGCGTCGTCAGCTGGCAGGGGAACCTGATTCAGGACGTAATCTCCGGGCGGCGCAAAAAGGCGCAGCTCGGCGTCGGGTACAACGGCCGGCCGCTGCCTCTTTCGTACAACTTCTTCAGGGAACATCTCTCGAAGCACTTCGGAGACAACGAGACAAATCCGCAATCCATCCCCCTGACGACCGGGGACTACGAGCTTCTGCCGGCTGTATGGCGCAAACCCGACAGAGTTACGAAGAGCCGCGACCGCGACCATCTCGAGTTCGAGACATTCGACGGAGGAATCCTCCATCTGTTCGTCTCGGAACAGAAAGGCATCCGCAGCTTCTATAAAACGAAATCCGGGAGGAGCCTGCAGTGAGTCGCACACACGACTCGCGCCTTTTGGCCAAGCTGCAGCTGAACGCCCGGACGCGAACATAATACCATAAACCACTTCGGAAAGGCAACGGCAAAATGAAGACGAAACTACGGTGCGGAAGCATTAATCTCTGGGACTTGCTCAGTGCTTTTCTTGGCGTTCTGATCGTTCTCGGTGTCTTGACTTACTTGCGAGTAAGAGATTTCGAGCGATTCAAACGCGAAGTCAGAAGCACGTTGCCAAAGCGTACCCAGGAGCGCGCTGATCACCGCCACAATCGCCACGCCGACTTTTTTGAGAAGTCTGCGCCACCAGACGCGTTCGCGGATGGTCTCCAGGTACTCCAGCCCGGCGGGCGTGACGCTGTTGGCGAGAACGACGCCCTTGGAGACGTCGCCTGTGACCATGCCGCACCTGATGAGTCCCTCGGCAAGATTTACGTCATCGTCGGAAAGCGGCTCTATCGGCTTGCCCCTGTTGCGGATGAAGAGTTCAAGGAGCTCGCCGCACCTGCGGTAGGAATAGTCAACGGTATCTGTTCTCATGGCGGCAATCATAGCACATCAACCCCCAAGGAGGCAACGGCAAAATGAAGATCAAGGAATTTCAGGAAGCGATAGCGAAGGAATTGAACACCCTTGACGAGCTTGTGCAGGGCGGCTGCAAGGCCTTTGCAGAGGACTCCCGCGAAGTCTACAAGGAGTCCGATCAGCACATCCAGAAGGGAAAGATCGCCGTTGTCGTGGTGACTCCGGACATGCAGCGCAACGGCGACACGCCGGGAGCCCTTCCGGCGGAGACGCAGCTGCTCATCCAGTGCAGCGAGAAGCCCACCGTCGCGCGAGTGCAGCCGGGCGTCATGACCGCGCTCGACGCGGCGGAGATCGTCATGCACGCGCTTGACGGCTCGCAGTTCTGCTGGCTCTCGACGCGGCAGACGATAGACCGACAGGCGGGCGTCCTCACCGCGACCGTCACCTTCGCGACGACAATCCACCTCTCATAACCAAACCCAAAGGAAAGGAACAAACATGGCAACTACACCAGCAACGGCGACGGCCGAGGAATACGGCATCGCGACAACGGCGACAGGGATCACGATCGAGAGCGAGACCATCACCGAGTCTCCTCAGGTCGAGACGATCCCGGACCAGAAGAACGCGGTCACCAAGGAGATCAAGTACGACAAGCGCATCGACCTGAAGCTCACCTACCGCGGCACGAAGCTGGCCGAGACTGCGGGCCAGAACGGCGAGAACTCGACGGTCACATACAACGGCGTCAAGTACTACGTCGACAGCCACGAGTCGGCGGGCAGCTACAACGGCCTGAAGCGCTACAACCTGAGCGCCCACAGGTTCGACAACGCGCCGGCGCAGTCGTAAGCCATGAGCAAGTCGAACCCCAGGAAGGCGATGGCGGCGCTCCTGCCGCTGCCGATCCGCTGCGGCAACGGCGTGACGGTGAAGCCGATGACGCTCGGCATGTGGGCCGCGCTCGAGCGCATAGGCTCCCCGCTCGTCACAGGCGAGGAGCCGAAGGACGCGCTGGAGCTCATCCCCTCGCTCTACCTCCTCACGCACGATCCGCGCGAGGTCTTCCGGGGCAACGTCGTCGACCTCTCGATGCAGTGGGCCGACACCGTGCCGGTCGCGACGATGGACGCGATCCGCCGCGCCTGCTACCGCCAGATGAACGCCGCCTTCGACGTCATGCCGGAGGACGACCCAAAAAAAGCGAGAAGCGCGGCAACGACGGCTGGATTGCCGCGCTCGCACACTGGGCAGCCGCGACCTACCACTGGGGCTTCGAGGAAATCATGTGG
>JAFRJH010000127.1 GCA_017432385.1 Kiritimatiellia bacterium | reverse complement strand
GAGCGGCTTCCAGTCGGGCTTGAGGTAGAACTCGAGCCCCTTCGCCGCGCCGTCAAGGGTCAGCGCCTTGACGGCCAGGAAACCCATGAGCGCCAGAAGCGAGAGCATCATCCACTTCGTGGCGCGCTCGACCCCGCGCTGCACGCCGAGAGCGCAGGCGCCGGTGGCGGCGGCGACCGTAGCCAGCATGAAGGCGAGGCACGTCGGGCGGTCGGCCACCAGCGCCGAGAACTCCGGCGGCGCGCCCTCCGCGGCGTAGGACTCGGCGAACTTGACGAGCCAGCCGGCCACGTCGGTGTAGTAGACCATCAGGAGGAGGTTCCCGCCGAACACGGCGAGCCCCGCGAGCCCCCACGCCCTCCCGCCGAGGGCCGCGTAGGCGCCCGCGATGCCGGACCTGCCGCCGCGTCCGACCGCAAGCTCGGCGAGGAGCACCGGGAATCCGAAGACGGCAAGGAACAGGAGATACACGAGCACGAACGCCGCGCCGCCGTTCTGCCCCACGACGTAGGGGAAGCGCCAGACGTTGCCGAGCCCGACGGCGCAGCCCGCCGCAAGCATCAGGAATCCGAGACGGCTCGAAAGCTTCTCGCGCATTCCCGCCCGGCTCCTACTTCTTCTTGGCGAGCGCCGGGTTGACCGGGGTCGTCTTGACGAGTTCGACGATCCTGGCGGTCACCTCGGGGTTGGCCTTGAGGTAGTCGATCGTGGCGAGGGAGCCCTGCGCGAGCTGTTCGTCGCCGAACGAGAGCCAGCTGCCGCGCTTCTCCACTATTCCGCGCGCGAGCGCGGCGTCGAGGACGGACCCCTCCCAAGAGATCCCGCAGGTATAGAGTATGTCGAACTCGGCCTCGGTGAACGGCGGGGCGACCTTGTTCTTCACGACCTTCACGCGCGTGCGGTTGCCCACGACCTGGCCGGCCGTGTTCTTGATCGCGCCGATGCGCTGGACCTGGAGGCGGCACGAGGCGTAGAACTTGAGGGCCTTGCCGCCGGGCGTCGTCTCGGGGTTCCCGAACATGACGCCAATCTTCTCGCGGACCTGGTTCGTGAAGATGCAGAGCGTCTTCGTGGTGGCGAGAACGCCCGTCAGCTTGCGCATCGCCTGTGACATGAGGCGCGCCTGGAGGCCCATGTGGCTGTCGCCCATGTTGCCGTCGATCTCGGCCTGCGGCGTGAGGGCCGCGACGGAGTCGACGACGATCACGTCGAGCGCGCCCGACTTGCAGAGCTGCTCGCAGATGGTAAGCGCCTCCTCGCCGCTGTTGGGCTGCGAGACGATGAGGTTGTCGAGGTCGACGCCGATCTTCTTCGCGTACTGCGGGTCGAGGGCGTGCTCGGCGTCGATGAACGCGGCGACGCCCCCCGCCTTCTGCGCGTTGGCGACGACATGGAGCGCGAGCGTGGTCTTGCCGGACGACTCCTGCCCGTAGCACTCGACGATGCGCCCGCGGGGCAGTCCGCCCACGCCGAGCGCCATGTCGAGCGAGAGGGCTCCCGTCGATATGACCGGGATGTCCTGCACCTCCTGGTCGCCGAGGCGCATGATGGACATTTCGCCGAATTCCTTGCGTATCTGGCTCAGGACCGCGTCGAGGGCCGTGTTGCCGGATTTCTTCGGGGTTTCTTTCGCTGCCATGGTGGGATAGGGTCCTTTAGAATCGATTCAAGCCGTTTGGCCATTTCGAGGTATTATACCAAAAATTCAGCCGACTTACCGCAGGAAGCGCCCCGTGAACGACCTGCCGCAGGCCTGGACGGCCTTCACGGGGCCTTCGCAGACGACTTCGCCGCCCGCGTCGCCGCCGCCGGGGCCGAGGTCGACGATCCAGTCTGCGCATTTCATCACGTCTACGTTGTGCTCGATGACGATCACCGTGTTGCCCTGGTCGCGCAGCGAGAGGAGTATGTTCATCAGCTTGGAGACGTCGTCGAAGTGAAGCCCCGTGGTCGGCTCGTCGAGAAGGTAGAGGGTCCGCCCCGTCGACCGCCGCGAGAGCTCGGTCGCGAGCTTGATGCGCTGGGCCTCGCCGCCGGAGAGGGTCGTCGCGGACTGCCCGAGCGCGATGTATCCGAGCCCGACGTCCAGGAGCGTCTTCAGCTTCCGCGCGAGCGACGGCACCTTCGCGAAGAACTCGTATGCCTCCGCGACGGTCATCTCGAGCACTTCGGCGATGTTCTTCCCGCCGTAGGTCACCTCCAGGGTCTCGGCGTTGAAGCGCTTTCCGCCGCACTGGTCGCATGTGACGTACACGTCGGGCAGGAAGCTCATCTCCAGCTTCTGGAGTCCGTCGCCGCCGCACGACTCGCAGCGTCCGCCCTTCACGTTGAACGAGAACCGCCCCGCGGTGTACCCGCGCGCCTTCGCCGCCTCGGTCTTCGCGAAGAGCTCGCGTATCTCCGAGAAGAACCCGACGTACGTCGCGGGGTTGGAGCGCGGCGTCCTGCCGATCGGGGACTGGTCTATCTCGATCACCTTGTCGAAGGATTCCGCTCCGGAAAGCCTCCTGAATTTGCCCGGCGGCTCCTTCGCGCGGTAGAACCTCTGCATCAGCGCGCGCTTCAGTGTCTCGTCGACGAGCGTCGACTTTCCGGAACCCGACACTCCGGTGACGACCGTGAAGGCGCCGACAGGGAAGCGGGCGGTGATGTTCTTGAGGTTGTGCTCCGTGCAGCCGGAGATGGTGAGGAACCTGCGTGGCGCGGACTGCGGGGCGCGGGACGCCGAGCCCTCGATCCTCTTCCTTCCCGTCAGGTAGTCGGCCGTCAGGGACTTCGCCCTGAGGAGGCCCTTGAAGTCGCCCTGGTACATGACGCGCCCGCCCTCGCGGCCCGCGCCGGGGCCGAGGTCGACGATGTAGTCCGCGGCGCGCATCATCTCCTCGTCGTGCTCGACGACGACCACGGTGTTGCCGCGGTCGCGGAGCCCCTTCAGGGTCGATATGAGCCGCTCGTTGTCGCGCGGATGGAGTCCGATCGTCGGCTCGTCGAGGACGTACAGGACGCCCGTGAGGCCGGAGCCGATCTGGGTGGCCAGGCGGATTCGCTGCATCTCGCCGCCGGAGAGGGACGCCGAGGCGCGGTCGAGCGTCAGGTAGTCGAGCCCGACGTCGACGAGGAACTGGAGCCGGCGGACGATCTCGGCGACGATGTCCTTGAGTCCGGCAAGCCGGCTTGACGCGGTCGCGCCGACCGTCTTCGCGAGCCCACTGAAGAACGCAAGCGACTCGACGACGGGCATCGCCATCACCTCGACGATCGTCCTGTCCGCGACGGTCGCCGCGCGCGACTCCGGCCTGAGGCGGCTTCCGCCGCAGTCGGGGCACGTCCTGAAGTTCTGGTACGCCTCGTACTTCTGCCTGACCTCGTCGTCCTCGGTTTCGTCGCGCTTGCGCTGGAGCGCGGCCAAGACTCCCTCGAAGGGCCTGTCGACGCTGCGCCAGGGAAGGACCAGGTCGTCCTTGAAGCCGTGCATGAGCCCGTGGCGGAACTTCGCCGGCAGGTCCTTGTACGGAGTCGAAAGCTTCACCTTGTACTGCTTCGCGATGCGCGCGAGGAGCTCCTTGTGGTAGAGGATGGCCATCTGCCCGCCGAGCCTGCGCCATGGATGGATCGCCTCTTCGAGGGGCAGCGTCCTGTCCGGCACGACAAGGTCCTCGTCGAAGTAGAACAGCCGGCCGAGGCCCGAGCAGGTCGGGCACGCGCCGAAGGGCGAGTTGAACGAGAAGCTTCGCGCCTTGAGCTCGTCGAAGGAGATTCCGCAGTCCGGGCAGGCGTTGAGCTCGGAGTAGGTCGTCTGGGCGCCGGACGCAGCGTCGTCGGGCCGCTCCACGGTCATGATGCCGTGTCCGGTCCTGAGGGCCAGCTCCACGGAGTCCGTGAGGCGGGTGCGGTCGCAGGGGATCGCGAGCCGGTCGACGACGACGTCGATGCTGTGCGCCTTCTTCCGGTCCAGCTCCGGCGTCTCCTCGATCGGAAACACCGCGCCGTCCACGCGCACGCGCGCAAAGCCGCTGCGCCCGAGAGCGGCGAGGACGTCTTCGTGGCGTCCCTTCTTCCCTTTCACGACAGGGGCCAGGAGGATGATCCTGTGCTTCTCCCCGCCCTTCCCGGCCGACTGGAGCAGCGCGTCCACGATCTGCTCGGCCGACTGGCGGACGACCGGCCTGCCGCATTTCGGGCAGTGCGCCGTCGCGATGGAGCCGTAGAGGATCCTCAGGTAGTCGTGGATCTCGGTGACGGTCGCGACGATGGAGCGCGGGTTGCCGCCAGTGGTGTGCTGCTCTATGGATATGGCGGGCGAGAGCCCCTCGATCTTCTCGACGTCGGGCTTCGCCAGCCTGTCGAGGAACTGGCGCGCGTAGGCGGAAAGCGACTCTACGTAGCGGCGCTGGCCCTCGGCATACAGCGTGTCGAACGCGAGGGACGACTTTCCGGATCCGGAGAGCCCCGTCACGACGGTGAGGGAGTTGCGGGGAATCGTGACGTCGATTCCCCGCAGGTTGTGCACCTTCGCGTTCTTGATCGTTATGTCCATCAGAGGTTCTTCAGGTCGAGCGCAAGCAGGAACTCCGGGTTGGACTTCGTCTTCTTGAGGGAGTTGAGGACGCTCTTCATCGCCGACTCGGGGCCTGCGTCGGCGAGTATGCGGCGCATGCCCCATGTCTTCTCGAGCTCGAGCGGGTCGAGCAGGAGATCCTCCTTGCGCGTCCCGGACTTGTCTATGTCGATCGCCGGGAAGATTCGCTTGTCGGCGAGGCCGCGGTCAAGCACGATCTCCATGTTGCCGGTGCCCTTGAACTCCTCGAAGATGACCTCGTCCATGCGCGAGCCCGTGTCGACGAGCCCCGTCGCGATGATCGTGAGCGAGCCGCCGCCCTCGATGTTGCGCGCAGCGCCGAAGAAGCGCTTCGGGCGGTGCATGGCCATCGCGTCGACGCCGCCCGTGAGGATCTTGCCGGAATGCGGCTGGACGGTGTTGTAGGCGCGGGCCATGCGCGTGATCGAGTCCATGAGGATTATCACGTCGCGCCCGTTCTCGACCTGGCGCTTCGACATCTCGAGCACCATCTCCGTGACGTTCACGTGGTGCTGGGGCTCCTCGTCGAACGTCGAGGAGAGGACCATCGCCTTCGTGTTGCGCTGCATGTCCGTCACCTCCTCGGGACGCTCGTCGATGAGGAGGATGATGAGCATGGCCTCGGGGTAGTTCTTCGAGATGGCGTTCGCCATCTTCTGCAGGAGGACAGTCTTGCCGACGCGCGGAGGCGCGATGATGAGCCCGCGCTGCCCGAAGCCGATCGGCGTGAAGAGGTCGATGACGCGAGTCGAGAACTCGGTCGGCTCGGTCTCGAGGATGATGCGGCGCGTCGGAAACGTCGCGGTCAGGTTCTCGAAGTGGATGACGCGCGCGGCCACCGACGGCTCCTTGCCGTTGACGGTGACGACGTTGCCGAGGCAGAAGAACCTGTCGCGGTCGCGGGGATCGCGGATCGGGCCCTCGACGATGTCGCCGGTGCGGAGCGCATGGCGGCGGATCTGCTGCTGCGTCACGAAGACGTCCTCGGGGCAGGCGAGGAAGTTGTTCTTGGCGGAGCGGAGGAATCCGTGCCCCTCGCGGACGATCTCGAGGCAGCCGGATGCGAGCACCGCGCCGCCCTTCGCGAGGTACGCGCGGATGGCGGCGAAGATCAGCTCGTGCTTGCGGTAGGTTCCAAGCTCCTCGGGATCGGCGCCTGGCATCATGCGCTCGACGATCTGCGGCGCCGGCCAGGTCTGGATGTCGGCGAGGCGGAATTCCGGAAGGTCCGGGTTGCGGTTGGGATTCACCGGCGCCTCGGCCTCGGCCGCGCTCTGCTCAGTCGGGAGGGGCGCGTTGAGGAGGGGATTCACGGACTCCGCGCCGTTTGCGCCGCGGATCGGGGAGTTGTTCTGCTTCTGGGGCCTGTGCTGCGGACGCTGCCCCTTGTGGAACGGGCGCTTCCCGCCCGCCTGCTGCGGGCCCTGCGGGGCGCCGCCGACCTGGGCGGGCACCGCGCCGCCCTGACGCTGCTGGGGGCGCATCTGCTGCTGGGGTTTCGCGCTCTGCGCGAATACGTCGAACTCTTCACTCATTTTCGGTGTTCCTTGAGCCATGCGATGAACTTCGCGGCCTCCTCCTTCAGCTGTCCAGGGGTGCCGTCGTTGCGAATCGCGTAGTGGGATCTAGCTGCCTTCTCCTCGACCGGCATCTGCGCCGCCAGCCGGGACTCGGCCTCCTCGCGCGTATAGCCGCGCGTCGACGTCATCCGCTCGATCTGCATCGACCTTTCGGAGACGACGCAGCATATTATATCAAAATTCCGCTCCCAGTGCACCTCGAAGAGGAGCGGGACCACGGCGATGCGAAGACGGCCGTCTCCCCCCTCCATCCACCGCGAGATGCGCTCCTTCACGAGCGGATGGAGCCGCGCCTCGAGCGCGCGGCGCTTCCCGGGATCGGCGAAGACCTCGGCCGCGATCCGCCTGCGCTTCTCCGGATCGGGCAGAAGCTCGTGCACCACGTCGTCCGCGTCGAGCGTCTCGGCGCCGAGCTCCCTCAGATAACGAGACAGGAGGGATTTCCCGCAGGCAATCCCTCCCGTCAGGCACACTTTCATGCGCTCGTTATTCAACTGCCTCGGGCGCGGGCTTGACGTCGCCGCCCTCCTTCTTCTCGAGGGACTGCATCTGCACCTCGCGGCCGCGGACGTCGACGAGACGGGTGGTCACGAAGATCAGCAGGTTGCGCTTCGAGGTCCACTCGGAGTGGCTGCGGAAGAGACGTCCGATGAACGGAAGGTCGCCGAGGAGCGGAATCTTGTCGTCCATCGCCTTGCGCTGCTCGGTGATGAGGCCGCCCATGACGATCGTCGCGCCCGGGTAGACCGAGACGTTGGACTCGATCGAGCGGGTGTGGAAGAACGGCTGCTCCATCGGCGCGTCGTAGTAGGTGATCGTCGAGTTGGCGTTGGCCAGCATCGAGTCGATCGGCACCCTGTCGACAAGGCCGCGCTTCTCGTCGTCGGACATCCCGAGGCCGAGCGTGTCGGTGACGAACGCGTAGAAGTCGCGGAGGAGCGCCATCGGGTCGATGGACGTCTGGGAGGAGTTGCCGGTGAACGGAATCCTCATGCCGTAGTTCTTCCACGTCGGCTCGTCGACGACGTCGGTCTTGAGCTTGAGGTCGATGAGGTTGCCGTCGTCGGTGAGCGAGGGCGTGACGTCGAGGATGACGCCGACTTCGCGCATCGTGAACTGCTGGGGCTCGACGACCGCGAGAATCGCGCTCTGGCTGCCGCCGCCGCCGCCGTAGCCGCCGGACGAGCTGGACGACTGGAGCTGGACGTCGTAGTCGGTCGGGTAGATGTACTCGGTGACGACCTTTATGACGGCCTCTTCGCTCGGACGGGTGAGCACCTTGGGAGCCGAGAGCAGGTCGGTGTCGCTGCGCTGCGAGAGCATGTGCAGGATCATCGAGAGGTCGGCGCCGCCAAGGAACGCGTTGATGCGCATGAACTGGTCGTTGGTCGAATAGCCCTCTCCCGAGATGTGGTTGGAGATCGTCGAGAGGTAGCGGTTGCCCATGCCGTAGTCGGACTTGCCGCCGAAGCCGTTTATGCCGAGGTCGCCGCGGCGGCCGGGGGAGTTCTTGATCCAGTTGGCGCCGTTGGAGCGCGCGTACGCGGCCGAGGCCGGCGCCGACGGGGTCGTGCCCGTGCCGGTCGTTCCGGAGGTCGTGGTGGTTCCGCCGTTGTTGACGACGCCGCCCGTCAGGTCCGTCGAGCCGGAGGAAGAGCTGCCGGACGAGGAGATGGCGGAGTTGTTCGAGGCCCTGTCGAAGACGCCGTTGCGGATGTCAAGGGCGCGGGCCACGTGCTTGCCGAGGCCGAGCGAGAAGTCGCTGTTGAGGATCCACTCGAAGCCAAGCGAGTTGAGGTCGTCCTGGCAGACTTCGACGAAGCGCGTCTCGATCTCGATGAGCTTCGGGTCGGCGTTCATCTCGGTGAGGGCCTTCTCGAGCTCGGCGAGGTTCTCGTAGGTGTTCTTGACGCGGAGCTTGCCGATCGTCTTGATGTACATGATCGACGAGCCCTCGGGCCACTTCACGCCGAGGAGGGAGAAGAACTCCTTCCAGTCGCGCTCCTGGTTCTCCTCGCCCTCTTCGCTGGACTTGGCGCCGAGCGTGCCGCCGAAGCCGGAGGTCTTCATCTCCTTGATGTCGCTGGAGGCGGTGTTCATCCTCTCCATGAACGTGGAGAGCACGGGGTAGCTGCGCGTCACCATCTCGGCGGTGGACTGGTCCTTCTGCATGACCATGACGACGCCGTCGCGGACCTCGAACTTGTACTCGACCGACTGGCAGACGAGCTTCAAGGCGTCGAAGAGCGAGATGTCGCTCGCGGTGAACATCGGGATGACGGGCACGCCGGCGATCGCGCCGTCCTGCGAGTCGTCGCCCTCGCCGAAGCCCTCGGCGTCGTCTCCCGCCGGAGCGGCCGACTTGAGGACAGTCGGGGTGAGGGTGTTGAAGTTGAAGCCGCGCTTCTCGACCGGGAGCTCGGGGTTGTCGAAGTCCTTGGAAGCGTTGCGGAAGAAGTCGACGGCGTCGATGATCGTCGCCGGCGGCTTGAACGAGACAGAGGGAAGCCTCATCTCCTTCATGCGCTTGATGATGTTCTGGTCGCGGCGGCGCTCGGGGTCGTTGTCGAGGTCCGTCTTGATCGTGCGCGCATCCTGGCTGCTGAACTCGCGGGCGTCGACGGCGTACACGGGACGCCACGCCTTGTCGACGTCGGCCATCATGCCGTCGCGGGCGGCCTTGCGCTCCTGCATGAGGATCGTGTGCCGCTTGTTCTCGATGATGTTGCGGATGCGGATCGCCTCCTGGTTGTAGGGATCGGAGACGAGCACGAGTTCGCACTCATCAAGCGCGAGGTCGAGCTCCTTCGTGCCGAGCAGCTGGCGGGCGCGCTTGAGGTGCTGCATGTTCTTCACGCGCTGGTCCTTGTACTCGGTGTCGTTGCGGCGGTGCTTGATCTCGGAGATGTCGGACTTGTTCGCGTCCGGATCGTCAGCCGCGTTCCAGGCCTCGAGCTGGCGGCGGGCCTTCGGATGGCGGAGGTCCTTGGCCTTCTCCATAAGCTTCTTGGCGCGGTCGCGGCGGCCGGTCGCATCCTCCTGCAGCGCGGCGCGGTAGAGGCTCTCGGCGATGCCCTGCTCGCACTCCTTGCGCTCGCTGGCGCGCTTCGGGCTGTCGTTGAGGAGCTTGGACGCGATCGAATAGTGCTTCGCGGACTCCTGGTACTCCTCGTCCCTCATGCAGCGGCGGGCCTCCTCGATCTCGCGCACCGCCTGGATGTCAAAGGACTCGCGGCGCAGCTTTTCGGTCGCGACGAGCTCGGCGACGAGCTCGGCGTTCGGGCCTGAGTACGCCTTCTTGACAGGAGCGGGAGCGGCGGG
>JAFRJH010000126.1 GCA_017432385.1 Kiritimatiellia bacterium | reverse complement strand
GGCGACCGGCGTCTCCGGCGCGGCGGCGACCGCGGGGATGAACTGCACGACCGCCGTCCCCTCGCTCTTCGCCGCGACGTCGTTCACGTTGACGACGTTGCTGCCGTTCGCCTCGAGAGCGCCGCCTGACTTCGCGCCGATCTCGAAAAGTCCGTTGCAGTTGTCGCCCGCCTCGTTCGTGATCTCCAGCTCCAGCCACACGTTCGTCATCGCCGCGCTCTCGTGTCCGTTGTAGAGCGTGAGCGTTCCCTCGAACGCCTCGCGCGTCATCGTGTACGTCTGCGAGAGCTTGAGCGAAACCTTGGCGCAGACGGCGGACGAGGATTCCGTCTCCTCCAGCGCCTCGTTGAGCATGTCGACGAACACAAGCGTGAACAGCCGTGCGATATTGTCCTCGGTGTGGCTCTTGGCGAAATCGTTCGCGGCCCTGACGCGGTCGGAGCATGCGGAAAGGACGTCGACGCGGATCAGCCCAGCCGCGCCAAAGCCATCGGCATACGGGTCCTCGGCAGTCGCGGACTCGTTCAGGAAGTTGTTCCAGCGCGAGTTGAATTCCGCCACCTCTTCCGCCGAAACGCCTTCCGGCACGGCAAGCACGGCGCTCGCGCCGAGACGCCCGTCCGAGTCAACCGCCTCGGTGCACGACGCGAGGAATGCGGAGAGGTCCTCATAAGTCGCGTTGAGCCACCCTTCCGAGTCGCCGAAAATCTCCTGGAGGAACTGCGCGTTGACGCGCAACGCGTCGATCGCGTACTGGAACGTGTCCTCGCGGAGATAGCCGGATGGCGTTGGCCCCCCGTCAGACACGGTCTCGGCGAACGTCTTCTGCGGCGACGCGAGCAAAGCACGGCGCGGCGCGGCGCTTTGCAGAAGCGACGAACCGGGCACGCCGGATCCGTTCATCAGCGAAAGGCAGTTCTGCTTCACGCCTTCAAAGGCATCGTCGATATCCTTGAAGACGTTCAGAAGGTCTATCAGCGAGGAGACCTTGCTGTTCTTGGCGGAGTCCGGAATCGCGTCCATTACGTCTTTCGCCGTCCCGATGATCTGCTTGCCCTTATCCACCGGAGTCGTCGCATTCTTCATGTTCTCCGAAAACCCGGCAACGCTCCTGACGGCATTGATGCCTGTCAGCGTCTGCCCGTATGCTTCGTTGCCTTCAAAACGCATCGCGGAAAGAAAGTCTGCCGAGGACGACGAAAAGCCCGACACCGACTCGAGCTTGTCGGCAATCGTTGAATTTGGATCCGTCATCTTGTTGATGAACGCATCGCCCTTCTCAATCAAGTCGATGACCTTGTCCGCGCCCGGCACCGCCTTGCCGACGAACATGGTCTCCAGCTTGACCCCCGCCTTCGCGAGATCCTTGAGACACGGCAACAGCTTGTTCGAGACGCCGCCGTCGCAGCCGTCCTCGAACACCCAGAAGTCGCCGCCGTTCATCCCGGGCGGGATGTTGAGCTGCTGCTCCACGCCGCGCGAAGGCTCGTTGGAGCCCTCGCCGCCCGCGGTTTCTATGCCCGGCGGCGCGGCGACGCTCGGACAGTTGTCGCCGTACGTGACCTGCCGTCCGGTCATCACGTAGCGATCGACGATGCAGACGTACGAGTAGGAGTACTTCGCGTAGCCCGTGCAGGGGTTGCCGTCGGACTCGTCGTCGTTGAGCGGACCCGCATGCGACGACGACGTGCCGCTTCCGGCGCGTCCGCCGTGCTGCCGGACCTTCATGCCGGGTCCGCCATACGCGCCGCCGATGAACTCCGGGTACGAAGGCATCCGTCCGCCACCGCCGCCTGCGGCGGGTTCGTCGCCGATGATGTCGGATATCTCACTGTGGGGCTTTCCGCCGGACGTCTCGCCCGTGTGCCCCGGATCGTCGAGATAGTCCTGGTAGTCCTGCTCCGCCGTGTACGGCAGGCGATGCAGCACGACAGGCACCGCGCGCGCCGCGCCCGCCGCGAGCGAGAAGCTGCCCGCCGGATAGACCCACACGTAGCCGTAGAGCTCGGGCAGTTCGAGCGAGACGTTGTCGGCGCGGATGAGACCGAGGTTCGTGAACACCGCCTTCGTCGCGTAGCTCTCGCCCGGCTGGAGCTTCGGAATCTTCTCCATGAAGTCCATCTTCACGACCGGCACCGGAACGGACGTCTCGAAATCCAGGACGAGATCGACCTGATACTGATCCTCGATCTCGGTGCGCGTGACGGTCCAGTTCGCCGTGATCGCCTGGTACTGGAGGAACGCCGTGACGCGCGCGGTGCGGCCGGGGTTCACCTCGACCGCCGCCGCGTAGTTCCCGTGCTTCGGCGCGGTGACGACAAGCTGATACGTGCCCTCCGGGATTTCGTCCGCAGCGAAGATTCCGTCCGCGCCGCTCTCCCCTTCCGCGACGGTCTCGCCGGTGTAGGGGTTCGTGATCTTCACGTGCGCGCCGGCGAGATGCGGCGCGGACTCGAGGTTGTACGTTGCGTCGTCCACGCAGTCGCTCCTGACTCCGCCCGGCTCCTCGCTCACCGCCATGACCGGCATCGGGATCGTCAGGAACGTCTGCTCCCCGTCCTCGCCCTTGTTCCGTCCGTTCACCGCGAGGCGTCCGGAGAAGTTGCGGTTGAGCTCGATGTCATCGCCGGGCGAAAGCTCGAGCGTCACCGTGACGGACTGGTTGTTCGTGAGCGAAGCCGTCTCCGCGCCGCCGACGACGCGCAGCCATTCGACGTCCGGCGAAACGACGCGGACATCCACCGCCTCGCCGTAGCCGAGGTTCGTCAGGTCGAACGACACGGTGCGCGTCTTCCCCTTAGTCATCGTCGCGGAGACGGACGCGGGCGCGCTTTCGAGATGCGCCTTCTTCGCCTGCGAGTAGAAGTAGACGGGTATCGTCAGCTCCGCGCCTTCCGCGCTCGAGAGGCGGACCGCGAACTTCTCGTAGTTCCGGCCCGCGGACGCCTTCACCGCCGAGAACACGCACTTGAGCTCGATGAACGCCCCCGCCGCGCGCGTGCCGTCCGCGGGAAGTCCGACGAACTCCAGCGCACAGCTCTCCGGCAGTCCGACCGCCTCGGCCGTCACGCCCGTGAGCGCGATGGCGCACGGATTGCGGACGTGCGCCGAGGCGTTCGTCACGACGTCGCCGAGCGTGAGGTCCTCGACATAGCGCGCGTCGGGGAGTCCGCCGAGCGCGAATCCCGCGACGTCGCACGTCGCCTGCACGGCCGCCGCGCCGATTCCCGGATAGCTTGCGCCAACCTCGAAACGTCCCGCCTCGCCGGACATCGGCGTGTAGCTCGCGGCGAACTCGCCTTCGTCGTCCGTCGTCGCCGCGAGCGTGCGGCGCAGTCCGCCGGAGACAAGGTACACCTCGACCTCGACGTTGGCCGCGCGCGTGACGCCGTCCGGCTTCACCGCGACGCCCGTGACCGTGATCTTCTCGCCCGTGCCGTAGACCGCCTTGTCGCACGCGACGTCTTCCGTAACGTATGCCGGGCTCACCGTCACCGCGTCGCTCCACGCCGCGTTGTTCGCGGCATCCAGCTCGACGATCGTCCCGTCCGGATCGGCGACTACGGAGATTCTTCCATTCCCCGCCGTTTCCGGCGCGGGCACCTCGCAGACGACGTGCAGCGGCGCGTTCGTCGATACGCCCTCCTCCGTGACGCCGGAGAGGACCAGGTCCTTCGCGGTGTAGCGCCACGTATTCGTGCCGTCCACCCAGTAGACGGCATACGGCACGGATCCGACGCGGTTCCTGAATCCGATGTTCACAAGGTCAAACTCGAGTTCTATCGTCTCGCCCGCAATGATGCTCGCGTCGGAGGGTCGGATGTTCCGCACGGCGAAGTCGGGGAGATTCTGGTCCGTGACGAGCACCCACGTCGAACCCGGCGCGAAGCCGTCCGCCTCGGCGTAGACCGAGACGACCTTCGAGCCGTCCTCCGCGTCGTCGTCGAGTGTCCGTATCACGGCCGTCGCGGAATTCGCACCGGCCGGAATCGTCACCTCCTCGGGCAGCGCAATCTCGGACGCGCCGTCATGCGAAAGCGCGACCGTGACATCCTGCGCCACGCTCGCCGTGTTGGCGCGGACGGTCAGAACGCCCGCCTCGGCAAGTCCCTCGCGCATCGTCGTCGGTTCAACCGAGACGAAAAGCGCCGGACCGTCGTTGTCCGCGATTTCCAGCGTCGCCTCGAGCGCGCCGGTGTCGTCTTGCGGACGCCACGAG
>JAFRJH010000125.1 GCA_017432385.1 Kiritimatiellia bacterium | reverse complement strand
TCCGGCGAGTGCGACGTAGAGGAGGCGGTGGAGGAACTCCCGGCTATCTACCACTACCATGTCCGCCGCCGCGGGGTGCCTTTCCGCGTACGCCGTGTCTCTTCCGGGTCCGTGCCCGTGCTGAAGCTCTCCCACCAGGGCCTCAAGCAGATACTTATCAACCTCGTCGGCAACGCCGCGAAGTTCACGGACCAGGGCGAGATCGACGTCGAGTACGGATGGGACGCGGAGTCGCACACGCTGTCGCTGACCGTGCGCGACACGGGCTGCGGCATCTCGGACGAGAAGATGGCGCACCTCTTCGATCCGTTCGTGCAGGACATCTCGAGCCGCATGAAGCACGCCGAAGGAGAGATGCGCGGCACCGGGCTCGGGCTCCCCATCGTGAAGCGCATGGTCGACAACGCCGGCGGAACAGTCGACGTCGCGAGCGAGGTCGGCAAGGGCACCACCTTCGTCATCAGGATTCCCTCCCTCGACGTCGTCCGCGCGGCCCCGCCGAAACGCGCGGAGCTCGCGAGCGGAATACCCGGACGGATCCTCGTCGTGGACGACATGGAGATCAACCGCAAGGTGCTCGGCATCCACCTGCGCAACCTGGAGGCGAAGGACGTCCGCTTCGCCGAGAACGGAATATCCGCGCTCGAAGTGATGAAGGACTGGAAGCCGGACGTCGTACTCACCGACATGTGGATGCCGGAGATGGACGGACAGCAGCTCGTCGCCGAGATGAGGAAGGACCCGGCGCTTGCCGGGATCCCGGTCATGGCGATAACCGCCGACATCGACGTCGCCTCCACCTACGACATGTCGGGCTTCGCGAAAGTGATTGCAAAGCCAGTCACCAGCGAGAAGCTGCGGGGCCTTTTCGCCTGATGCGCCACAGCTGCCGTGGCCGCGGCCGTTGTCCCCCGCGTGAATCCCGCCCTTGCCAGCGCGCTGCGTGAAATGGTATCATTTACCGAATGAAGAAGATGTTTTTCCCATTTGTCGCCGCGGCCCTCGTGGCCCCGGCCATCTGCGCCGCGTCGATCCGCGGCCCCGAATCGTCCCCGCTCGTGCTGTTCGGCGCGCAGTCGGGCCGGCCGACCGAGGCGGACGTCGTCCGTACGCTCGAGGACGCGAAGAAAGCGGGCTACTCCGAGTTCATCGTCTATCCGCGCAGCGGACTCGAATACGAGTACATGGGCGAGGAGTGGCTCCAGCTCGTCGGGCAGTACCTCAAGCACGCCGAGCGACTCGGCATGGGCATCTGGCTCTACGACGAGTTCAACTGGCCGAGCGGCAGCTGCAATGGCAAGGTGGCGGAAGGGCATCCCGAGTTCGTCAACACGACGTGCGCCGTCTACGCCAAGGACGACGGCTCGTTCGACTGGCGCTACTTCAAGGCCAAGCCGACTTCCGCGAACGTGTTCGACGTCGCCGCGATGAACCGCTTCCGCGAGCTGACGCACGAAGTCTACGAAAAGCGCTTCCGCCGCTACTTCGGCACGGTCATCAAGGGCATCTTCTCCGACGAGCCCGGCTCCGAGCAGTGGTCTGCGCAGCCCGACAAGGGCTTTGCGACGAGCTTCCGCTGGTATCCGGGCCTCGAGAAGGACTACCGCGCCGAGACGGGGCGCGACTTCCGCGCCGACGTCGAGGCGTACTGCCGCGACAAGTCGAGCGACAAGTTCTGGGAAGACTACACGTCCGTCATGGGACACGCCTTCCGCCGCGCGTTCGCCGACCCGATCACGGCGTGGTGCGACAAGCTCGGGATCGTCTCCACCGGACACCTCATGGACGAGTCGTCGCCGCGCGCCGCCGCGGTCTGCAACGGACTCATGCTGCACGTCCTCAAGGGCCTTTCCTATCCGGCCGTCGACGAGATCTTTACGCGCCTGGCGCCCGAAAAGGCGGAATGGCTCACCTTCGCCTCCGCGCAGCACGCCATCGAGCGGCGCGGCAGGGGCGGCGCGGCCGAGCTCTTCGCTCTCGGGCCCTGCGACCTCTCGTTCGACAAGATGCTGCAGATGATCTGGTTCGCGGCGATGCACAAGGTCGACACGTACTTCCTCTCGCTGCACCACCAGACCTCGCGCGGATTCGTCGAGAAGCCCCACTACTCGATGTTCCAGTCTCCGGTCCAGCCGTGGTTCTTCGACCAGGCGCAGTTCCACGACGCCGCGCGCGAGGCGTCCGAGTTCGCGCGCAAGCCGTTCAAGTGCGACGTCGCGGTGCGCTACCGCGAGCGCGCGGCCGGGCGCGAGGCGGCGACGCGCGCGAAGGCCCAGATGCCTCTCGTCGCGCTCGTCCGCGAGCTCGAGACGCGGCAGATGTCCGTGAACCTCGTCGAGGAGGACGAAGGGTGCGCCGAGCCGATCGTCTTCGACTTCGACGGTGAGACGATCGTCGCGAACGACGGCACGCGCTTCGGCTCGGCGGAGGAATCCGCCGAGTTTGTGGCCGCGAAGTGCGGCTCCATTCCTCTGGCATACGAAGGAGGAAAATTGGCGCGCGATGTCGTGGCGCGGCGCTACAAAGACGGCACCATTGCGATTCTCAACTTGCTTGACGACGACCGCGCACTCGTTCTCCGCAACGGCGACGTAAACATTCCATTTCGTCTCGCGGGACGCGCTGCGTGGCTCTACCGCCCCGTTGCAAACGATTGGGACATCTCGCTCGACCGTCCAAACAGGTATCGTATCCGCTTCCTTGCGGACGGAACTGCGAAGATCAAGCTCGATATACCGATGAGGGTGCGCTTCGCGACATGCGCTATCCCCGCTGCCGCGGCAAAGCTCACGATGGACGGCAAGCCGCTTGCCGGGACGAAGCCCTGCACGTTCCTTGGCTTCGGATACGACTGCGACTATCTCGAAACGGAGCCGATGGAGCTCGCCGCGGGCGAACACGTCTTCACGTGCGAAGGGCGCGAGGACCGCGGGCTCTTCCTGCCGGTTCTCTGGATGGAGGGAGATTTCGCCGTCAGCGACAACAACGTCATCTCGCCTATCGTAGATGGCATTGTTGGATTCTGTCCTCTCGCATCCGCCGGACTCGGCGATTTCGCCGGCAGCGTTACGTACTACTCCGAAGTCGATGTGCCTGAAAGCGCCGAGGCAATCGTCCTTGGAACCGGGCGTGCGCCCGCTTCGGTGAAGCTCGGCGGACGCGACCTCGGGACGCGCCTCTTCGCGCCGTGGCGCTACACCATTCCCAAAGACATGCGCGGGAAGAAAGCGAAGCTGGAGATCACCGTGACGACGTCCGTCCGCCCGATGTTCGGCAAGGAGTCGGACGAAGTGCCGGGGGCGCTTCCGTCGAACAAGCCCGGATGGGTGAAGACGATCGCGCCCGAGCGCGGCGTCGGGCTCGCCTTCGCGGTCTGGGAGAAGTGACGGACCGCCGATGAAGAGCAAGGGACTGATCGTCGGCGCGCTGATCGGAGGCCTTTTCAAGGGCTTTGCCGGGCTCGTAATAGGCGCTTTAATCGGCTACTTTGTCGGCCGGGAGGCCGACAAGGAGTTCGAGCGGCTGCGCCGCGCAGCGCAGGGAGGGGATTCGTCCTCGCCGAACCGCGAGATGGTCTTCTGCGCGTCCGTCGCGGCGATGCTCGCAAAGCTGGCCAAGGCGGACGGTCGCGTCACGGCGGACGAGATAGAGTCCGTCGAAAGGGCCTTCCGCCGACTCGGGTTCTCGCGCCAGGCCCGCGACTACGCGATAGCCGTGTTCAGAAAGGCGAAGGACGACTCGCTCACGATATACGCCTACGCGCGCGAGTTCGCCGCGGTCGTCGATTCCGTCGAGGTGAGGGGGCTGTTCTACGAGCTGCTCTGGGACCTTGCGCGCGCCGACGGCGAGGTCAGTCCGGTCGAGATTGCCATGCTCAGGGACCTTCCCGCGGCTCTCGGGATAAGCCCGGAGTGGTTCGCGTTCTACGCCAGGAGCCGCGGCGGCCGCGGCGGAGGCGCCGCGCCGCAGAGCCGGGACTCCCTCGCCGACGCATATGCGACGCTTGGCGTGGCGAGCACGGCGAGCGACGACGAGGTGAGGCGAGCCTACCGCGAGAAGGCCAAGAGCAACCACCCGGACGCGCTGCGCGCGCAGGGGCTCCCCGAGGCGATGGTCGGCAGGGCGAACGAGCGCATGGCCGCGATCAACGCGGCGTGGACGCGGATCAAGTCCGCCCGCGGCCTGTAGCCGCCGCGCCGCACCTTGCTTGTGCCCGGCTGCGGCGATGTGTATAATATGGGGCATGATGAAGGCCTTTTGCCATTTACGTTGCGATGTGCGTGTTCACGTCATCTTGTTTTCGGCGGCGGTTGCGTTCGCCGCCATTTATTCCGCCGACGCGGCATCCCCTCTCGACGACGCGCCGTGGATCGGCGACGGACAGCCCGAGCGCAGCGGCGCGGACTGGTACGACGAAGACCCCGCTCCCGAGTTCGTGGCCGAGTTCGTCCTGCCGGAAGGCGTCACCGAGACGAAGGTCCATTTCGCCTGCGCGGGATTCGGGTTCTTCAGCATCCGCAGCGCCCATATGTTTCCGGACGATGCGCTTTGGAGCGTCTACGACAAGACGATCTATTCGACGACAACGCGCGCCCTCAAGGCTACGCCGGTGCTGAACGCCGGCACGAGCATGGAGGGGTTCGAGCTGGAATGCTTCCCTGCGACGAATAGGGTGCATGTCTGGCTCGGAAACGGATTCTACAACTTGCCGCCGCTTCGTTTCTGGGGCTCAAAGTGCTTTCGCGAAGCGCTGGCGCACGGACGGCCGTGCTTCAAGCTCTCCATCGACGGGGTCGACAAGCCGCTCGAGTGGAAATGGCGCGAAACGAGCGTCGTCCGCAATTCGGTCTACCTTGGCGTGGAGGTGGATGCGGCACGCTATGCTGCAGCGGTTCGTGGCTTCATGGCAGAGCGCCGAGAGACATGGAAGCCTGCGGCAACCGTGAAGGGACCCAAGGGAAAAATTGTCGAATGGCCGCAGGACAATCCGAGGATGGGCACGTTCGACATCCACCACGGCGAGTCCAAGTGGCTGAAGGAGGGGGGCGTGCAGGTCGTGGACTTTGGCGTGAATGCGGCTGGCGTGCCGTCCTTCACGTTCCGCGACGAGCCGCGCAGCAACCGCATCGAGATAATCTACGGCGAGCGGCTGAACGCCGACGGGACGGTCAATCCTCTCACGCAGACGGCCGGGCAGATCAAGAGTCCGGGAATGGGCGGACCTGGCGCGCCCGGCCTCGCCTGCCAGCGCGACGTGTACATTTGCCGCGGTCCGCTGACGCTTCCGCCGATGACGGCAACGAGCGCCGACCCGAGAGCCGAGACCTTCCGTCCGCAATTCACATGGCATGTGTTCCGCTATGCGGAGATTCGCGGAGCAAGGCATCTGGTCACGCATGCGCGCAGGGACGTCCGCTCGATGTTGCCATCGTGCTTTGCCCCGCACGAGGCGAAGGACTTCAAGACAGACAATCCCGACCTTGCGGCGATTCACGAGGTCTGCCGGCGCACGTTCCAGGCGAACATGATCGGCGGCGTGCAGTCGGACTGCCCCGGACGCGAGCGCCTGGGCTACGGCGGCGACATCGTGGCGACGTATGAGGCGTACATGATGAGCTGGGACATGCGCGAAATCTACTTGAAGATCCTGCGCGACTTCGCGGACGAGGCGGAGGACGACGGCTGGATCACCGAGACTGCGCCGTACGTCGGCATTGCGGACAGGGGATTCGGCGGGCGCTCGGGCCCGATTTCGTGGTCGCTCGCCGTGCCGGAGCTGATGGACGGCATCCTTCGCCACTACGACGACAAGCGCGCGTTTGAATTCTATCCCGTCTGCGCGCGGTACGTGCGGCTTGTCGACGGGAAGTGTCCGGACGGACTCGTCCCCACCTGCATCGGCGACCACGAGGCGCTTGAGCGCGCGCCGGACGGATGCACCGCGACCGCGCACTGGCACCGCTTCGTGGAGCTGACCGCGAAATTCGCGAAGATGCTCGGGCGCACCGACGACGAGAAGGTGTTCACGGCCCTCGCCGAGAAGATCCGCGCCGCCTTCGTGGCGAATTACGTGAAGGACGGCATTGTCGCGAACGGAACGCAGTCAGCTCAGGCGATTGGACTCTACCTTGGGCTTGTGCCGGCAGACCAGGTTGCCGCCGCGGAGAAGCGGCTCGTCGAGGCGGTGGAGGAGAATGGCTGCGGTCCTACGACAGGAATCTTCTCGACCAGATACATGCTGATGTACCTTTCGGAGCACGGACGGGTGGACCTTGCGCGGAAGATCGTCCTGCACAAGGGTTTCCCCGGCTGGCTCCACATGATCGACAACGGCGCGACGACGCTGTGGGAGACGTGGAAGGAGTCAGACAACGTCTACTCCAACTGCCACCCGATGTTCGGCTCGGTCGACGAGTGGATCGTTCGGTTTGCGAACGATGCGACGATTTTCTCAAAGTAGAATACGGTTAGATTGCTGAAAAATGTGAATTAACGAGTAATATTTAGAATTTTCTAGGGGGAGGGGGGTTGTCTAATGGCACAAAAAGTGATATAATGTCACCAATTATGAGAAGGAGTGTACCCTTTTTGCAGAAGGGCGCGCTTGCTATAGGTTGCGCCGTTCTGTTGCCGTGTCTGGCAATCGCCGGCATCGAGGACATGATTGTCAGGTTCTCGACGTCGGGGCCGGACCGTTATGCTGACGGCAGTATTGTCGCCGATGGCGAATGCTATGCGCTTGTTTGGTCTCCCAAGGGATCGGTTTTCTCCGGTTTCAACGCCGACGGTACGCCGGCTTCTTCGAACGACCGCGTCGTTCTTGCCGCGCCGCTGGCGAAAGACGGCAAGTGCCCCGACGCCATTTTCCAGGTTCCAGCCGCGGAGTACGCCGGGCTTGAGGGCGGCGAGTGGGCGGTGTGCCTGGTCGACACGCGCACGCTGGGCGGTCTCCCGGTAGGCGTAGCGAACAATGCGCCGTTGCGCGTAAACCGCTGGGGCGCGGTCAAGGGCGGGGTCAAGATCGAGCCGGTGTCCGTCTCGTCTTCTACAACCACTCCCATCGCGAAAGGGGGCTCCCTGCTCGGCGCATCTTCCGGCAGCGTTGTCCGCGCTACGAAGCTTTCGGCGGTTCCTGCCGGTCTCAAGCCGCCGCGAATCACGGCGCTCGATGTCGGGGACGACGAGGTCTGGCTTGCGGTGGAGGATACCGTCCCGTTCATCAGCTACACGATTGTCTCCGGCTCGGAGCCGGGGAATCTCAAGGCGGATTATTTTTCTGGCGTTGTCGACGGCAATGCCGCCGGAGAAGTCGCGATCGGCACATTGAAATCCGCCACCCGCCGCTTCTTCAGGGTCGCGAGATTTGAGGAATAGGGGAAAGGAGGAGCAATGACGATGAAGCGCATCTCTCTCATCCTTGCGGCGGCGATGAGCCTCTTCGGCCTTTCCGCGAAGGCCGCCGACTCGCTGACGATGGACGACTTCAACCATTCGATTAAGCTCCAGGTCGCCGGCTACACCGGAACCGAGACGCTCGTCAACTTCCCCGTGCTCGTGCGCGTGTCGGAGACCCGCATACCTGGCTTCTTCTTTGCGGACATGTCCGCGAAAAACGTGAACGGGAAGGCGCTGGGCTATGACTTGGCCTTCTTTGCGGAAGACGGCACCCGCCTTGAAATCGACAAAGACGTCTGGAACATCGACACAACCGTTGAACCCACCGGCGAGCAGCTCGTGTGGGTCAAGCTCCCGCAGATGAAGCAGGGAACCAAGTTCTACATGTGCTATAACGTCGATGACGGCAAGTATGTCACGAACGACAATCCTTGGGGCGACTACGTTGGCGTTTGGCACTTGAATGAGACAGGAAAGAACCCGATAATTGCCGATGCCACGGCCAACGGGATGAACGGCAAGGCGCTCGCCAACACCGGCGCGGCAGTTTCCGCGGGTAAGATCGGAGGCGCACGCCGTATCGCGACCAGCAACGACCACGCCTACGGCATCGTCATCGATGCGACGAACGGAGTCCCGCAGAAGGCCGTTGCAGATTCGCTCGGTACGGATTTCCATGCATCCTTCTGGATGATGGCTGGCACCAGTACCGAAGGCAGTTTGAAGTGGGGCAATATCCTTGGGCGTCGCAAGGGTGATAATGGTTATTCATGGGGCTTTGGGTTTGGTGGCGACAACGACGCAGGAACGACGATTGACTACATGCGCGTACATTCAGACAACGTCAACGGCAATTTCAAGTGTACGTCACATAACATTGGCAAGTGGCTGAAACAGAATGACAGCGTCTGGAAAAAGGTTGACCTTGTCTGGAAGTATGCGACAAATGGTAATACGCCGGTCGTCAATATCTATACCAATGGCGTTTTGGATGAGGTGATGACGAAGCATGGCGTACCAGTGAGGCTGGAAAACGCCAATATCGGCATCGGCTGTTCCACGCAGG
>JAFRJH010000124.1 GCA_017432385.1 Kiritimatiellia bacterium | reverse complement strand
GGGGCGCGGCTGATCCGCCGCGGCGCGGACTAGCGGCAGTCCGCCCGCCTCTCCACGAAAAACACCTTGTCGCCGACGCGGCAGCGCGGGCACCTGAACGTCGCCCACGTACCCTTCTCGGCGCGCTCGAGGACCTCGTCGTCGCGGCGCAGTCCGTCGACCTTCACTTCGACGACGCCCGTCGTCGGTCCGTGCACCTGGATGTCGTCCCCGACTGCGATCGCGTGGTCCTGCACCTTCACCTGGGCGATGCCGGCCTTGAGGAAGTAGTCGACCACAATCCCGACGTGCCGCTTCACGGTCGTGGCGAGGGAGTCCTCGCTGTCCGCGAACTGGCGCTCGCCCGGGCGGCCGAAGTAGAGGCCCTCGGCGAACTCGCGGTGGAAGACGGTCTTCACCTCGTCGGTGAGCGCGCGGACGAGCTCCGGAGTGTACGTCCCTGCGAGGACGGCGTCGACGGCGCGGCGGTAGCAGCGCACGGTCGTCATGACGTAGTTCGCGTTGCGCGCGCGGCCCTCGATCTTGAAGCTGGCGATGCCGGCGTCCATCAGCCTGTCGACGAAGCCGAGCGAGCAGAGGTCCTTCGCCGAGATGACGGTGTGGGTCTCGACGACATACTGCGCCTTCGCGTCGGCGTGCACGGGGTTCCCGTCCGCGTCCTCGTAGAGGTCGACGGCCTTCACGAGGAAGCGGCGGCGGCACGGCTGGACGCATTCGCCGCGGCAGGCGCTCTTTCCGAAGACGTCGTGGCTCATGAAGCAGCGGCCGGACTCGGCGACGCACTGCGCGCCGTGGACGAAGCACTCGATCTCGACGGGCGAGGCCGCGCATATCCTCTTCACCTCCGCGAGCGTGCACTCGCGCGCGAGCACGACGCGCGAGGCGCCCTGCGAGGCGAGGAAGCGCACGGCCCCGGAGTTCGACGTCGACATCTGCGTCGAGACGTGGAACGGCGCGCCGTGCTTCCGGCACAGCGAGACGACGCCCCAGTCGGAGACTATGAACGCGTCGACGAAGGGCTTCGCGGCGAGGATCGTCCGCTCCACCTCGTCCGCCTCGTCCTCGAACATGATCGCGTTGAGGGCGAGGTAGCGGCGGACGGGCCGTTCGCGCTCCGTGCAGCGGCGCGCGACCGCGGGGAGGTCCGCCTCCCTGAAGTTGACGCCGCTGCGCGCGCGCATGTTGAAGGTGCCGAGGCCGAAGTACACGGCGTCGGCGCCCGCGTCGAGCGCGGCCTGGAGGCAGGTGAAGTCCCCTGCCGGGGCGAGTATCTCTGGTCGTTTCATCTGCGCGGCGGGCCGGCGCGCCGAACGGCGGCGCGCGCCTACCTTCCTATGTTCAGGACCTTGAAGCCGAGCTTCCGGAGGGCCTTCGCGTCGAGGCAGTTGCGCGTGTCGAAGACGAGCGCGGGCTTGCGCATGGACTTGTAGACGCGCGCCCAGTCCAGCGCCGGGTACTCCTTCCAGTCGGTCATCAGCAGCACGGCGTCCGCGTCCTTCGCCGCCTTGTAGGGGTCCTTCTCCCACGAGACGCCCTCGAGGTCGGCGAGGTCGCGCTTTCCGTTCTCGATCGCCTTGGGGTCCGTCACGGAAAGGCGGACGTGCTCCTCGGCGAGAAGCCGCGCGACGTATCCGGCCGGGGTCTCGCGCGTGTCGCCGGTGTCGGCCTTGAACGCGAAGCCGAACATGGCGATCTTCTTGTTGGCGAGGGTGTTGAACATCGCCCTGAAGAGCCTGGAGACGATGCGCTCCTGCTGGTGGTCGTTCATCTTGATGACGCCGGACCAGTACTCAGCGGCGGTGTGGAGCCCGAACGACTCGCAGAGGTAGACGAGGTTGAGGACGTCCTTCTTGAAGCAGCTGCCGCCGAAGCCGGGGCCGGCCTTCAGGAACTTCGGCCCGATGCGGCGGTCCGCGCCGATGACGCGCGCGACCTCGTCGACGTCGGCCCCCGTCGCCTCGCAGAGCCCGGCGATCGCGTTGATGGAGCTGACGCGCTGGGCGAGGAAGGCGTTGGCCGCGAGCTTGGTGAGCTCGGCGGACCAGACGTTCGTCGTGAGGATCCGCGCGCGCGGCACCCATCTGCCGCCCTTTCCGGCGTACACGTCGCATATCTCCGCGACGGCCGCCCTGCCGGCCGGCGTGTCCGGCCCGCCGATCAGCACGCGGTCGGGCTCAAGGAGGTCCCTGATCGCCGTTCCCTCGGCGAGGAACTCGGGGTTGGAGAGCACCGTGAACTTCGCCCCGTCCTCCGTCCCCGCGTTCAGGATCGCCTCCATGGCGGCGGCTGTGCGGACTGGCAGCGTGGACTTCTCGACGATGATCTTGTCGCAGTTCGCGAAGCGCTTTATCTCGCGCGCGGTCGCCTCCCAGTACTGGAGGTCGCTCGCGCGGCCCGCGCCGCGCCCGAACATCTTCGTCGGGGTGTTGACGCCGACGAAGACGATGTCGCACTCCCTCACCGCCTTCCTGATGTCGGTCGAGAAGAACAGGTTCCTCCCGCGGACCTCCTTCACGACGTCCACGAGGCCTGGCTCGTAGATGGGGAGCGCGAAGTTCCTCGAGTTCCACGCGGCGATCCGCTTCGCGTCTATGTCGACCACGACCACCTTGCGGTCGGGGTTCATCTTCGCTATGACGGCCATTGTGGGGCCGCCGATGTAACCGGCCCCGATGCAGACGATGTTCTTGTTCATACTCGACACATTATACCAAAAAAGGCGTCACCCCGCGATGAAGACGAATGCGGGGCGGTCTGTCGCGATCACGACGCGGTCCGCGCAGGCGCGGTTCAGCGTCGCGCAGTAGAGGTTCGCGAAGACGACTCCGTCGAGTGGCCACTCGAGCCCCTTCGACGACATCGCGGTCGCCGGGTCGGCCGCGAAGACCGAGACCGGCGTCCCGGGCGCGACGGAGACGGAGAGCCTGCGGCGGAACGGCACGAAGCGGCCGCTGTCCGTGACGACGACAAGCCCCTCCTCCATGGCGCGGAACACGTTGCCCAGCGCGTGGTCCTCGCGTCCGCCGGTCGCGCCCAGCACGACCGGGTTCCTCCATCGGCGGCGGCGGCAGAGGCGGACCGCCTTCGCGAGGTCGTTTGTCTCCTGCTCGGCGTCCCGGACGACCTCCGCGGCGGAAACGCCGCGCCCCATCGAATCGCAGTCGCCGACTACGACGTCAGGGACGCGGCCGAGGCGGCGCACGAGCGCGCGCCACGCGCCGTCGCAGCAGACGACGCGGC
>JAFRJH010000123.1 GCA_017432385.1 Kiritimatiellia bacterium | reverse complement strand
CGACGACCCGCAGACGGTCCATGCGCTCTTTGTGCAGTCCTTCGACTGCCGCGTGGCGACCACGCGCAACGGCGGGGCGGACTGGTCGGTCGAGACGCGGTTCACGGCGGACCACGCCGCGAACCCCACCCTGCCGGAGAAGTGGGGTGCGGACTACTTCAGCGGCCTGGAGAACCTGGCGATCAGCCCGGTGAACCCCGACCACATCCTCGCGCCGGGGAACTGGAATCCGTGCTTCTCGCGCGACGGCGGGCGCACCTGGGCGGAGAGCTGCCGCGGGGCGGACATCACCTGCTTCCAGGACATCCGCTTCCTCGACGGGTCCGTCTACGGCGCGGCGATGGACGAGGGCACGTGCCGGAGCGCGGACGGCGGCGCGCAGTGGTCCGCGCTCTTCCCGCGCCGCTGGACGGAGGGCCTGAGCGGACACCACTGGCGCGTGCTGCCGCAGAAGCTCGCCGACGGCCGGACGCGCGTCATCTCCACCGTCTCGCCGTGGGCGGGTTCCGTGACGTATCCCGTGAAGGTCATCGTCTCGGAGGACGGCGGGAAGTCGTTCACGGTCGCGACGGGACTGCCGGCCTACCGCACGCACGCGAATACGATGTGGGGCGAAGGGCACGGCCGCGCGCTGGCGGCCGATCCGACGGATCCCGACGTCGTCTACCTCGGCATCGACGGCGATCCCGAGAACGGCAATGCCGGCGGCGGCATCTTCAGGTCGACGGACGGCGGCCATACGTGGAGCCAGCTGCCGAACCAGCCCGCGAGCCGGCGGATGTTCTTCGGCCTGGCGGTTGACCCGACGAATCCGCAGCGCGTCGTCTGGGGTGCCTGCGGCGACAATTCGGGCGTGTACGTGTCGGAGAACGCCGGCGCGAGCTGGACGAAGGCCGCCGGTCTCGGCGACTGGATCTACAACGTCGAGATCTCGCCCTCCGGCGTCATCTACGCGAGCGGCAACCAGCTCTACCGCAGCACGGACCACGGGCGCTCGTTCCAGACCGTCTCGTCCTTTTCCTGCGGCGGCACGGTCATGGGCATCGCCATCGACCCCAACGACGAGAAGCGCCTCTGGACATCCGTCGCCGCGTGGGACGACAGTGCCGTGGGCGGAGTATTCGAGACGACGGACGGCTGCAGGACCTGGACGGAGATCACAGGCGACATCCCCAACCGCAAGCCCATGGTCGTGCGCTACGATCCGGACGCGGGCTGTCTGTGGGCGGCTGGCCCCGCGGCGTTCAAGCTGCAGGTCGACGCGCCGAAGCCCGTTCCGTCGGACATCGAGATCACGGTGGCGGCGGGACTTGGCACGGTGGCGCACGAGGGCGTTCTCGACGTTTCGACCAACCTGACGATCACGGTCGGCGCGGGCACGCGCTATGTCGTCGGACGCGTGACGGGTTCGGCGACGCTCACGAAGCGCGGACCGGGCGAACTCGTCTTCACCGGCGGCGGTTCGGACCGCTCCGCCGGCGAGACGATCGTGGCGGAAGGGACGGTCTCCTTCGGCGAGCACCAGAGCTACCAGCTCGGCGGGCGCGTCGTCATCGGCGGAGAGGGGAAGCCGGCCTCGCTGGTGCTGACGAGTACGCGCGCCTGGGCGACGGATATCTTCGACTGGCACAAGGGCGGGGGCGCGTTCGTCGTGAAGGACCAGGGCACGCTTGATTTCTCCGCGAACGGCCATGCGGTTGAACTGCGTCCCCTCGCGCAGGTGCGCGTCGAGGAAGGCGGCGCGTTCAAGCCCGGTGCGTGGCGCTTCAGCGCGGCGGACTTGCTGACGGTCGCCGTCGGCGCGTCGCCATCCGGTGTGCTTCAGTCCGGCACCGTCGCGGCACCGGTGCAGACGTTTGCCGCGGACGGCACGTCCGTCTTCCGGGTGCCGCTCGCGAAGACGCGCAACGATGTCGCCTACACGGTCCAGGCGACGGACGATCTGACGCGGCCATTCCTTCCGTGCGGCGTCGCGGTGCAGCGGACGTCGGACGGGAACCTTGTGTTTGACATCCCGACCGGCGGCCGAAGCGCACTCTTCGTGCGCATCCGCGCCCAGTGAGAATGAAGGTCAGAGCTTATTGATAGAGTAAAATTGATACAGTAGCCGAGTTTTTGGTATAATGTCCACATGAGAAAGAACAGGGTTGTCGAGCAGAACAGGTGCTATCACCTTGTCAGCCGGCTTGCGCACCGGGCGTTCTTCCTCGACGACGGGGAGAAGGAACGCGCGGTTGCGCTGATGCGCCGCGTAGAGGCAGGAGTACAAGCTAGCATGAGTTACTGTATCAATAGAGCTATATCAATAAGCTGACCTTTTTGACCCTTAGAAATGTTACCGACGCAATCGGCACAATAGGATGGTAAGCCCATGAAATGTCAACTTGCTGGAATTGTTTTGCTGCTTGCCTTGGCTGCATGCGCAAGAGCGTGGGGAGCATGGATTGCCTATGAAGACGGTAATGGATATAGCATGTTCTGCGATGTTGACGGAAACGAATCCTTTAAAATACACGAGAATCGAGTCGTTGACGGGGACTGTGTTGAACATTCCGCTTTTGCGATCGTGGACCAGAAGCCAAATCCATTAAGGGACATGGCCCAATCGTATGTCAATAGATTCCAGAGTCTGTACCATCCGTCTAACGCGGTTGGATGCGTCACAAGCAAAGTCGATTGCGTCTTGGGGAAAAGGGCGGTGTGCGACTATGATCTTGGCGGTGGGCGAGGTCGTCTTCGTTTGGACGAGCCGGAGGCGCGGCAACTTGAGTCCGAAAGCATGAAGCTGGTCGATTCCTGTCGAAGGGCGGTCGAAACAGCTCCCTACAACCCATGTGTCGTCTACTACAGAAAACGCTACAAGCGGAATGTGCGGACTTTGATTGCGAACTATGATGATGTAATTGGTTCCGCCCGTCTCTATTCTGGTTTTCGCATAGGCTTCCAGGCGGCAGTGTCAAATGAAGGTGACGAGCCAGAATTGAAAAAGACAGATAAACGGCTTCAGGACGACGCATTCATCGGTGTGTATGGGAAATGGGCGTCTCTAGAGGGTGAGTGTGCGAATGGATGCCAGGTGAACACAGGGTTGGTGAGCTTTGTCCAAGGACGTGCCGACGTTGGGCCAGGGGGCAATCTTACGCTTCTGGACTGGGAGGTCTGCGAGCCAATGCGCGCCAACATTGACCGGGGAGAGGAGCTGGATTCCGACAGGTCGCTGTCAATGGAATACTATTCGCCGTGCAGGGACTTCAGGCTTGTCTTGCGAGATGAGAAGCGTACACGATATGTTACATATTGCTGCGGCGTTGTTTCCGTAATCGAACAGAAGGGGTTGTTGCCATGTATGTCCGTCGGGATGCCGTATGATGCGCTTGCTCAGGTGTATTTCGACTTGTCGGGTCATGTGGAAGATGAGCATCTATTGATTAAGCAGAACTTAAGTAGATTGGCGTCGACTTTGGGAGTGGGCTTGAGATCGCCACTGTGCAAGGCCAGGCGGTGGTCGTCTATTGAACCATTTATAAAAGAATCCAAGGACAATATGGAACTCGTCCGCATGGTTGACGAGTTGATCCTCTCGTTATGGAAGCAGATGTGATGTGACATGGTGCGGGAGGGTCAGCAACTGTAAATTTCATGCGAAATTTTCGGGCATTGTCTAAGAGCGTCGAATTCCATCCTTGCGCGTCAGCGCAGGAGAATGAAGGGTCAAGTATGTATTGCGTCAAGGGGGAAAGTGAAAAACTTTGCTTGGAAGAGGTCTTTGAGTGAAAACTGAGATAGCGCGGACGTATTCGGCCGCGCGTTCGAGGGGTTCAGG
>JAFRJH010000122.1 GCA_017432385.1 Kiritimatiellia bacterium | reverse complement strand
GCCGATTCGCCAGATTGCGCTGAGAATGCCCACCGCCATTGTGTCTGCGTGGATAGTCGCCGTTCTCGCGAACGCCGTGCGGCTCGTCCTTCTCGTCTACGCGGACGGCTTCTTCCCTGCGTCGCAGGTCCCCGCCGTCCACATGGCCATAGGCATCGCGGTCTTCTTGCCCGTGTTCGCGCTGTTGTGGTATACTTTTGTCGTAAAAGCCAGTTGCAAAGGATCTTTTGGACGGGATTTACAGGACTCACAGGATTTGAGAAAGGATTGCCATCATGGAGACGCCCCTGCAAAACGATGAGAAGGTATCCCTGTTCGCGCACCCGCTGACGTTCGCTGTCACGCATCTCGCCTTTCCGGTTCTTGCGACGCTCGCGTGCGGCTACCTCTATTGGATTACATGCGACGCGCTCGAAGGAGTGCTTGCGTCGAAGGCGCTCGCCGTGCTGATCGCGTCCGCCGCGCTTCCCCTGTCGGCGCTTGGACTCCTGATGTTCCGGCCTAGGTCCATGAGCGCGTGGCTTATGTTCGCCTACGCCTTTCTCGGCGTGGCGTTCCTCTATCTTTCGGTGCCGGTCCTGGGCGACATGTGCGGGAAGGTGGACAACTGGATAATCGGCCCGACGCCGATGTTCGCCGTCTTCGCCGGCATCGTCCCGCTTGTCTTCGCCGGCGTCGCGCGCATCGCCACGGCAAAGTGGAGAATGAACACCGGCACGGACATCATGGCATCGGTCCTATGCCTCGTCGTTCCGCCTGCCGCCGTGTTTTTCGTGGTGAATGCCACGATTACGTTCCACAGGTTCTGCCGCGACCTGAAGCTTTCGCCACTGATGGAGTCCATTGCCGCACACGCCCTGGCAGTCGGCTACTTCCTCGGATGCACCGTATTCTTCGTCGGGCTCCTGCGCCTCCTCCACAAGCTCTTTACGGCCGTGATGCGTCAGATGCCGGAAAGCGTCCGCAGATATGGCGGCGCAACTGTCTTTGGCCTCGTTCTCCCGCTCGCCGGTCTTTCGCTCAACCTGACGATTCCTTTTCCCGCGGACTTCGCAAATCTGTGGACGTGGGGGCTTGCCATGTTCTCGGGGTTGGTCTTGTTCCTGCCCGCGCGAAACGATGCGCTTGGCCTCGGCTCGTATTTCCTCAAGTTCGTCGCAGCTCCCTTCGTCGTCTATTTCTTCGTCCTCTTCGTTCCATTCATGCCGCTTGCAATACCGGCGATAATCATGATGGGCGCCGGGTTCCTCATTCTCGCGCCGACGCTTCTCTTCCGCTATTGGACGCGCGACGCATACGCCGCGTATCTTGCGCTTCGCCCTCGCTTCTCCCGCTGGCGTCTCGTCCTGATGGGGCTCCTTGGCGCTCTCGTCATGCCGCTGGCGTTTGTCGTGGATGTCGAGATGGAGCGCCGCGACGTGAAGGCGCTTCTTAAATGGCACACCGAGGAAGACTTTGACCTCCCGCCAGCGCCGATGCCGGTCTCGCAGAAGCGCGCCGAAAAGATAATGGAAGGGATCAACGACTACACCTTCGGCGCGGAGATTCCCTTCCTCTCGGCGTGGCGCACCTGGCGCGTCTACGACGGAATGTACATGGCGGACAAGCTCCGCAACGAGCTGAACATCCGCATCCTCGGCAAGAAGGTGGCCGACGAACGCGACTGGGAGGGGCGCGCGCGCAACATCTTTGGCGGCGGACTCTTCGGCGCCAACACGGCGCGGCGTTCGTACACCCGCGGCGCGCGCGGGAGGTGGTGGGGCCGTCCGACGCCGACGAACGTCTTTACGGCCGAGGCAAGGCCATCTGGCGAGCAGGGCGAGCCGGTCTTTGCAGTTGTCGTGAAACCGGCCGCGGAAAGTGAGGGGCGGGAGTTCGTCGCGGACATCGCGCTTCCCGCCGGTGCGTGGATCGAGGGCATGCGCCTCAAGATGACGAACGGAGTCTGGAAGACGGCGCGCCCTTCCGAGCGAAAGGCGGCGGAATGGGTCTACAACAAGATCACCGAGCAGCGCCTCGACCCGTCCATCGTCACGCTCGACACTCCGACGACAGGCACTCTCAAGGTTTTTCCCGTCGGCAAGGAGGGGCGTGAAGTGGAGCTGACAATTCGGCTTCCGTCGGCTGACGCGTCGCCGTATGTCGTGATGTTCAACGGAAAGCCCGTCGCCAATCCGCTTTATACAGCTGGTGATGCGCTGTACACGGCCGACGGCGCGGCGGTCTCGGCGGTCCCCGCGGCCTGGATGAACGCGCATGCGAACGAACTCGTCGCGGCAAGCGCAGGCGAGGTCGAGAAGTTCGACATCGACGATCCCGAGCTCATGCGCAAGCTCAGGCGGCGACTGCGCGAAGCCTCCAAGGCGATGGCCCGCGATTGCAGCGGCGTCATGCCCGACATCAAGTTCGAAATGAGCAAGGACGGCCACGCGCTGCCGATAGACATCCTTTCGACGAATATTCTCTCGAAAGCCGACCTCGCCGTCCTGCGCCGCGAACTTCCGGGGCTCGCGTCGCTTGGCGACAGGCCCCTCGAAGGGTGGTTCTTCCTCGACGGCGAGGACGGCGGGAAGGTTGCCGTTCCCTGCCGCAAGCGCGACGGCGGCTCGGCCGTTTCCGGCGCGGTCGTGTTCGCAAACCTCAAGGGCGCGACGAAGATCGGCGGCGCGTGGGCGGAGGGCGCGAAGGCGTGGGAGCTCGAGAACAAGGCGTTCCTGAAGCCCGCGCTCGACGCCCGCCGGGAGCTTCTTGAACTGACGCGCAGGACAGGGACGCTCACGACGAAGTCCGCCTACATCGTCGTCGAGACGGCGGCGCAGGAGAAGGGGCTTAAGCAGAAGGAGATGGAATCCCTGCACGGCGACAAGTCGCTCGACTTCGACGAGTCCGTTGCCGACAAGACGGGCGACGCGCCCGGCTTCCTCGTCCTTCTCCTGCTCTTCGCCCCGCTCGCCCTCTGGCGGCGCAGGTTCGCCATGAATGTTGCAAAGGAAACTTGCGCAAAGAAATGAAACCGCCGTCGCCGAGACAGCGCGAGGCGCTCGTGCTCGTCGCGGACGGGAAGTTCTATCCCGATCTCGTGAAGGAGGACGACGGATGGCACGCCCGCTGGCGCGCGCTCGGCGCGGACAACGAATGGGTCGACGAATACGTGCGCGCGGCGAACGTGACGCGCCTCACGGAGGACGCCGAGGACCAGCGCCACGAGACGCTGCACGATGCGTGGATGATGGCACTCAGGAGCCGCACCGGCCTCGTCCGCCGCGACGACGCCGAGTGCGCCGCCTTTGCGGAGGAGCTGCGCGCTTGGCAGGGCGCCGCCGCCGAGGATGTCGCCGCACGCGCGTCGATCGTCTTCTCCCTCGGCTCCGCCGGGCCCGACGGGCTTTACATCGAGTGCGCCGCGCCGCGCGGACGCCGT
>JAFRJH010000121.1 GCA_017432385.1 Kiritimatiellia bacterium | reverse complement strand
ACCGAGAAGCCCCGTCAATTCGTCTACGGCATAGAGGATCTTCTCCATCTCGTGTTCGGGAGCGATGTCGGTGCAGATGGCGTAGCCGTGCGAGGCGACGGCCCGGTTGATTGAATCCTCGACGCCCAGCTCTTTCAGCAGCGCCTGGCTCTTGATACAGTGCGCCTGAGGCCATTGCTCGAAGTCGATGTCGTGCAACATCCCCACGATGCCCCAGTAGTCTTCATCTTCGGCGTATCCGAGCTCGCGCGCAAAATATCGCATTGTCTTCTCGACCGTCTCGGCATGATGGAGATGGAACGCGTCCTCGTTGTAACGTGTCAAGAGCTTCCACGCGGCGTCGCGCGTGAGATGAGTTGTGCGTCTGGCGTTCGGTTCCGACATGGCTGACTTATCTTTCTTATGGTGTCAACGGCGAATATTATCCCACAATCTGGAGCCGATAGGGCAATCGGAAATAGTTTCGCATCTGCATAGTCTATTCCTATCGCATAAGTCATCCTACCACATTGCCGCTCGCAGGCGATTTTCGAGTCCTCGTCGGTCGCTTCGAGCTTCATGATGACGGGGCGGAGTCCATCGTTGCAGCTCACGATTGCGACGCCGGGCTTCTTGATCCAGTCGCCGTAATAAACGAACTTCTTGTTTCTGTTAGTCTCAAAGAACCCCCAAAGTCACAAAGAGGCGGCGAACTTGTAGCCCAGCGAGCGGACGGACACGAGGCGACGGCCTTCAGGCCCAAGTTTCTTCCGCAGCACAAGGATGTGCTGGTCGAGCGTTCGGGTCGTTCCATAGTAGGTGAGTCCCCAGCAGGAGTTGAGAAGTTCGTCTCTTGAAATCACTTCGTCGGGACGCGCCGCGAAAAGGAGCAGCAGACGCAGTTCACGGGCCGTCAGCGCGACGGATTTTCCGTCCGGGCGGACAAGCGACGCCTTGCGCGGGTCTATATGCACAGTTCCAAGCGGAATTGTCTCGGGAGTGCGCGAATCCGCCCTGCGCAAAACAGCGGCAACGCGGGCGAGAAGCTCGCGGACGCCGAACGGCTTGACGATGTAGTCGTCGGCGCCGAGTCCGAGTCCCTTGACCTTGTCATCCTCGCTCGACCGCGCCGTGAGGAAGATAATCGGCACCCTCGCGTCGACGGCCCTGATTCGCGCACAGACCTCAAAGCCGTCCGTCGCGGGCATCATCACGTCGAGGAGCATCAGGTCGGGCCGCTTCTCGCCGAACGCGCGGAGCGCCGACGCTCCATCAGGCGTCTCGCGCACGGAGTAACCCTCGCTCGCGAGCGCCGCCTTCACTGCACGGCGTATTACGGGGTCATCTTCGGCGACAAGGACTTCAAGACCGCGCGACATGATCAAGAAGCTTCTCCACGAGGTCCGTCAACTGGGTGGCATTCTCCGCGATAGACGCAATGGCGTCGCGTCTGTCGGACTCCTCCGGCAGTCTGTGCTCTTTCAGAAGGTCGGCATTCAGGCAGAGTCCCGTGAGCGGCGTGCGCAGCTTGTGCGAAATGTCCGCCACAAACGCACGGTGCGCCGCCGACTGCCGCCGCGTGCGGCAGGCATCGACGGCGAAGAGCCCCGCCATTCCGCCCAGAATGATGATGAGCAGCAACAGAATCGCCGCCCCCGCCTCGTTCGCCATGCGCTCGGCGCGCGCGGAGACCTCCGCATTCGCGCGTCCGTGCTTCTCCCGGCACCCACATGTGCATTCTGGCTGGTTGGCGACCGCCGAACAGATGCCGGAACGGTCGTACATGACGAGGCGAACGCCCGCCAGCGCGATGAGAAGCGCCGGCAGGCCAATCAGCGTGATGATTGCAATGGTTCGCTTCATTGGGCGATTTTACTTCTTGCAGTTGCAGCCGGTCTTGCCGCAGGCACACTTCGCGTGGTCCGTGCAGCAGGTGCAGGGCTTGCCCTTGTCGCACGCGCAGACCTTCTCCTTCGCGCAGTTGCAGGCATTGCCACAGACGCACGGCTTGCCGTCCGTGCAGGCGCACGCGCTCTTTCCATTGCACGTGCAGCATCCCGTGAAGGCCATCGCCACCAACGCCACGACGCCCACCATTGTCATCAATTTGCTTTTCATCTCTTTGTTCCTTTCGTATTGTTGCGCCTCAAGTCACCATGCCTCAAAGCGGTGTAGAGTGTAGCATTTTTCTGAAGCGGAAATGTCATACGAATGTCAAACTTCCGGAGAAATCTCCAGCGCTTTCAATTGCCATTCAACAGGCTCGTAGTCGCTCAATCCTCAACGCGCCTACCACTTGACCGGCTCGGCGAGGATGGTGCCATCGGCAGGCGTGACACTGCCCGGCGCGGCGGACTTGTACTGGACGCAGAGCATTGTGAGCGGCGTCGAACCCGTGTTGCGGACGGCGCGCTTGCCAGCGGGAGCGACGCGCACGACCGAGCCCTCTTTCACGGGGATGTTCGTTCCGTCGACCTGATACTCGCCCTCTCCCGAAAGGAAGAAATACAGCTCCTCATGTTCCTTGTGCGTGTGGTAGAAACCGCCCTCCGTTCCGGGCGCGAACACTTGAAGTGAGAAGTCCGCGCCGCCGGCCTTGACCGCCGCCCCGCCGAACACCTTGCCCGGAATCTTCACGTTCGGGCCGAGTTCAAGCACATAGTCCTTGATCTCCGCGAGTGGGCCAAGATCGATGGCCGTCGCGTTGGCGATATCCGCCGTTGTCTTTATTTCTTTCATTGCTTTCTTCCTTTCTTGTTTTGTTTTCGCCGCAATGTACGCAAAGATCGCAAAGAGTCAATCCGATTTTGCGCTCTCTGCGTTCTTTGCGGCTTCTAAATTGGACAACACTTTGGTCAACAGTTTTTCAAGCATTTCGCCCTCGTCCTTTGAGAGGGGCGAATAGACGCGCGAAGCGAGCTTCTTCGATATCGCGGCGAAACTGCCGCGCAACGCCTCGCCTTCGGCGGTCAGCACGACGACTACGCTTCGCGCATCGTCCTCTGACTGCATTCGGCGGACAAGCCCCACCTCCTCGAGCTTGTCGACGAGAACGGTTGTCGTCGGCTTCGTGCGGTGCGCGAACGCGGCGAGCTCGTGCATGGTCGCCTCACCCTTCATGAACAGAAGCGCCAGCACGTCGCCGTGTGACGGCACTATGCCAGAAAGCCCCGCGGCGGCGAGTTCGCCGCGCAGCCATTTCTGGGTCAAGTCGTGAATCCGACCCATCAGCATGACAGCATCGTGTTTCATGGCCGCCTATTATAGTTAGACATCTAACTTTTGTCAAGGGGCGGCACGTAAATTTTCCTCTCGCCTTCTGGTTCGCAATATCAAGCTTCACACGTCTGGACGGCGACTATGGTGCGCGCGATGAGGTCGTCCAGAGTCCAGCCGAGCTGGTCCGCCCCGCGCCGTATCACGTCGCGCGAGCAGCCGGCGGCGAATTTCTTGTCCTTGAACTT
>JAFRJH010000120.1 GCA_017432385.1 Kiritimatiellia bacterium | reverse complement strand
GGAGCGTCGCCGTAGCGCGCGCCGTGGCGGGGCGTCCGCCGTCCTCGAAGACAGTGCCCTGCGCCGTGGCGCGCACGGCGGCGCGCGGCAGACCCGCCGCGGCGTCGAGAGGGGCGGAGAAAGCCAGGGTCCCCTGTCCGTCCAGCGGCGCCGCGTCGAGCCTGCGGAAGTTGGGCTTGAGTCCGCGTCCCTCGTCGCCGAACGAGAACGACTCCCATCCCTTCGGCGCGAACGGCTCGTCCTCGAACACGACCGCGCCCTCGCAGCGGAGGCCCGCGGCGGGGCCGCCGTAGAGATGTCCGGCGGAGACCGTGAAGCCGAAGGCCGACGGCGCGGCGCCCTTGGACGGTTCGACGGCGACGCGAATCTGCGGCGGCACGAAATCCTCTACCGTCACCGTGCGCGAGCCGATCCGCGCGCCCTTGGCGCCCGGCGTGGCGAGGACAATCGTCCACTTCCCGCTGGGCTGGTCGTCGGGCACCGCGAACGTATCGTCCGAGAGGACTCCGCACCCGTCGCACATTACCGTCCTGCGGGCGTAGACATCGCCGCCGGGCCTGACGAGGCGCAGCTCGGCGGGGAACGGGGCGGGCGCGGCGCCCGCGCCGTTCCTGAGTATCGCGTGGATGAAAATCCTCTCGCCGTGGCGGTAGATGCCGCGGTCCGTCCAGAGAAAGGCCGCGCACTCGTTCGCGGCGAGATACGGACGCTCCCCTTCCGTGTCTTCCTCGACGCGGGTGGAAGACGCAAGCTGGATGAACGACATGTCGGAGCCGTCCGAGCTCGTCGCGACGACGGCGAACGGCTCGCCCTCGGAGACCTTCTCGCACTCGCACCAGCCCTGCGCGTCCGCGACGCCCCTGGCGACGAGTATGTTCGCCGACGAGTACACCTCGATCCGCGCGCCGGGAACGGGCGCGCCGCGCGTAAGGGAGGTCGTCCACACCTTGATTCCGCCGTCCGTAGACCTGACGCTGAGGCCGAGGTCCGTGATGACGACGAGGCGCCAGGCCGACGGACCGCGCCTGTCTCCGTCGTTCCCGACGGCGACAAGGAAGACTCCGTTCGTAGGCGTGCCGTCGGGTCCCGCGACGGCGAAGGCGTTCCTCTCCTCGACATTCGGCTCGTTGCGCGTCTCCAAGACCTGGACGGACGGGACGTCTGAAATCTCGGCTGTGCACGACGAGTCGACTTCGCTGTACCAGTATCCGGAGTACCTGCGCTCCTCGCGGGAGAGCAGCTGGACGATGTTGGCGGAGGGCACGCGGCGAACTTCGACGCGGACCTTCGGCGCGTTGACGCTGGAGACCGAGACCGCGCGCTCGCCGACCGGCGGCAGGTAGCGCCCCGGATCGGAGAACGACACCTGCGGCGCGCGGTCCTTCCGCTTGAAGGAGTGTACGAAATCCTCCTTCATGCCCGCGGCGTAGTCCTTCGCGGGGAACCCGCTCCTGACGCGGAGCGTGAGGTTGGTGCGGTGGGCGAAGTCGCCGGAGACCAGGAGCCGCCATGTGCGCTCGTCCTCGCGGCGCGAGCTGAAGGCAAGCCCGCCGGACGCGAGCGGCCCCGCCGTCACGTACTGGCGGACGACCTCCATGTCCGGTTCGCGGGAGAGGAACAGCGTCAGCATCCTGTCGCCGTCGCCCTCGACGCGCCGCACCATCATCTCAACCTTTTCGCCCGGGGGCGGCGTTTCCGCCGCGGCGGCGCGGCGCTCATCCGGCGAGGGGGCCGACTTCTTGCCTTGCAGCCCGTGCGAAGCGGCGCATAGCTTCGCCCCGGGCGCTTCAGTTTTCCGCCCGCAGCCGGGCATTCTCGAGAGGAACCAGCAGTTTGCAGCGAGACTCGCCGCCAGGGCGACGGTCGAAACGGCCGACCATACGACAGACTTCATGTGTGACATTTATCATCCTTTCTGCAACATACTCGTCCACCATGGCGAAATCTTACAGACTATTTGATATAATTTCCGCATGGCAAGGATTCCGGCAACTTCCGTTTCGCTGATAAAGGAGGTGTCCGGCGACGCGGGAAGCGCTCGCTGGGCCGAGCTCTACGCCGCCTACCGGGGGCCGATATGCGACTTCATGCGCTCGAAATACCCCACTCTCGAGCCTGACGACGTGATTCAGGAGTCCATGGCGGCCCTCGCGAAGGCCCTGCCCGCATACCGCTACGTCCCGGACGAGAAAGGCCATTTCCGCAACTACCTGCTCGGAATCGTCGACCACAAGGCAAAGGACGCAATCAGACGCAGGGCAAGGGAGGACGAGAAGCTCGCGCGCCTGCGCGCCGAGGCTGACGTCCGGGCGAGGGAAGAGGACGATTCGTGGCGGAACATCGCGCTTGAGGTCGCGATCCCGCAGCTCATGGGGGACTCTTCGATCGACGCGCGCCACCGCCAGATATTCCGCCATGTGGCTCTTGAACGCGAGAACCCCGAGGACGTCGCCAGGCGCTTCGGCGTGACCAGGAACAACGTCGACCAGATCAAGCGCAGGATGACGATGCGGCTTTCGGAGCTTGTCTCGGCCCTGGCGGCCGAGCTCGGCTGAGCCCCGGCTAGATGCATATGAGCAGAACGCCGGCGAGTATCGCCGCGAGGGCGACGGCCTTGCGCCGTATGTTCCTCTCGCGGAAGAACACCGCGCCGAGCGCGAACGTGATCACGACGGAAAAGCGGCGGAGAAGCGAGCCGGCGGAGACAGGGACGCCCGGGATGGCGAGCCCGTTGAAGTAGAGCCAGTCGGCCGCGACGAGGAGGACGCCCGTCAGGGGTATCCACCAGCGCCACTCGAAGGCGTCGCGCCCGAGGCGCAGGAGGCGCTGGGCCGCAAGGAGAATCGCGTACAGGACGACGAGCCCGACCTGGAACCACAGCTGCATCGACTCGACCGGGATCGCGCACTTCTGCAGTATGAACTTGTCCCATATGCCCGAAACAGCGCTCATGCACATCCCCCCGACCGCGAACCAGACGGCGCGCGAACGGAGGAAGTCTATGCCCTCGTGTCTGCCGGCCCAGCCGAACGCCAGGTATCCCGCGAACACGAGCAGCATGCCAATGCCCTGGGCGAACGCGGGACGCTCGCCGTAGATGAAAAACGCCAGAAGGAAGACCAGCG